>DASPMK010000483.1:0-17820 GCA_035627075.1 Azospirillaceae bacterium | reverse complement strand
CCCACGCGGGCGCGCCGCCGCGGTCGCGGCGACCGACGAGCGATTGAAAAGTCATTTCAATCGCTCGTCGGTATTATTCCGCCCCCTTCAGTCGGCCGATGGCGCGGGCCAGCAGGATGTAGAGGCGACCCAGGTCCGAGGACAGGAAAACCGAGTTCAGGACGTTCGGCATGCCGTGCTTCGACTGTTGCGAGAACAGCGCCTCGAAGTCCTGGCGATAGGTATCGACCTTGTCCTTGAAGTCCTCGTTGACGCCGTAGCGGGTTTCGACCTCGACCACCGTCTCGTCGTCCCACGCCGCCACCAGTTTCTGCACCAGCGCCGCCCGGTCGGCCTTGCTGGCCACGTTCCAGTCGGCGCCGTTCTGGGTCACCAACTGGCCGCCGATCTCCAGTGCCAGTTCCTCCAGTTGCTCGATGATCAGCCCGCAGGTCTTCAGGAACGGATCGCCGCTGGGGGGCGGGAGCAGCGGGAAGCCGTCGTCCTCGTCGTCGTCGGGTTCCTCGATCAGAAAACCAGCCGGCCCCGGCATCACGGGAATTCCGCTCTCCAGCGACTGCCGGGCACGCTCGGCCGCCTCGGCCAGGGCGTCGGTGTGCTGACGGAAAGTCTCGATGGCCCGTTCGGACTCCGAGATCAGCAGGCTGACGGTCTGCGAGATGTCGGACAGCGCCTCGTTGGGCTCCTCCAGCGCGCCGGCGGTGGCGGAGAGCCGGTCGAGCGCCAGCCGCGCCGCCGCGTCGATGCGGTCGATCTGCTCGGGCACCGCCTGCACCGCCTGTTCCAGCTTCTCGCCGGCGGCGGCGGCGGTGTCGCCCAGTTCCTCGGCGTGACGGCGGAAGGCGGCCCCGGCGGTTTCCAGTCTTTCGGCGGTCTGGTCGGCGATAACGGTCACCGCCTCGCCCGCTTCCAGGAAGCCCTGGCCCCAGGAACCGATCTGTTCGCCGGCGGCGGCGGCCAATTCCTCCAGGCGGCCAGTGTGCTCGCTCAGCACGTCGCAGGCGGCGCGGGCCGCCGCCTCCACCTGCCGTGCCTTGCCCAGGAGGCCATCGCCCTGGCCGTCGAGGCGGCTTTCCAACTCGCCCACCGTGCCGGCCAGCGTCTCGGCCAGACGGGTCATCTGGCGGGCGGCGCCGTCGCCGGTGGCGCCGATCTCGGCCAGTTGGTTCATCAGACCTTCCGACAGCCCGTCCAGGCGGCTCTTCAGCATCTCGGCGGCGGCGGCCACCGGCTCGGCGCTGCCGGCGGCCAGCGCAGACAGTTCGGCGGCGGCGGCGGCGAGGCGGCCGCGCAGATCATCGGTAAAGCCGGCCAGCCGGTCGTGGGCCTCGCCCGCCGTACGCTGCAACAGGGCGTGCGCCTCTTCAAGCGCGGCACGGCCGGCGGCCAGCCGTTCCTCGGTGCCCTCGGTGCTCCGGGTCAGTTCGTCCAGGTGTTGCGAAATATCGCCCGCCACCCGGTTGAGCGGCACCAGACGCTCCGTGGCGGCGGTCAGGTCGCCGTCGAGGGAGGCCAGACGCGCGGCGGCGGCCTCGGCGGCCAGCGACACGGTTTCGGCCCGGCTCTCCATGGCCTGGCCGACGGCATCGACGCTGGCGGTGGCCTGGGCTGCCAGCGCTTCCAGGGACTCGGCGCGGGCGCGGAACGCCTCCTCGGCCTCGCGCAGTTGGCGGGCGGCGGCTTCGGCGGCTTCGGCCAGGGCGTTCCGGCGTTGCTCGATGCCGACCCCGGCCTGGGCGACGGCGCCGTGGGCGCGCTGCGCGGCCTCGGTGACCGTGCCGGCCTGCTCCAGGAAGGTGGCTCCCACCTCGACCAGCGTGCGGCCGGCGCGCTGGGCGCCGGCTTCCAGCGTTTCCAACCGGGCGTCGATGAGATTGCCGATAGCGTCGAAGTGGCCGGCGACCCGGTGGGCCACCTCGTCGATGCCCAGGCCACGCGACTCCAGCACGGTGCCGGCCTGGATGAGACCGTGGACCGCCCGCTCGGCGGCGGAGACGAGGTCCTGGGAGCGGGTGGAGATGGCGGTGTCGATGTCGGCCAGCCGCGCCGTCAGCCCGTCGTTGAGGTTTTCCAGCGTGCGGATGCGCTCATCCAGCGTCCTCATCGGCGTATCGAGGCGGCCGCCGGTGCGTTCGGCCACCGCCTCCAGCATGGTGACGGCCGCCTCCAGCGTGCCGCGCAACGCCTCGACGCGCCCGCCCGCCTCGGTGGAGCCTTCGGCCAGGGTGCGCAACAGGACTTCCGCCTGCTCGCCGCCGTTCTTGAGGATGGTCAGCCGGCTGTCGATGCCGTCGGCCACCTCGGCCATGCGGACAAGCGCCAGCTGGGCATGGCCGTCGAGTGCTTCGCCTGACCGCTCCAGCCGCTCGCCGGCGTGTTGAAGGTCGCCGGCCAGCTTCTCGGTGATTTCGAACAGGTCGTGGGCGCGGGTGGTGATGTCCTTGCCGACACCATCCAGCACGCGGGCGCGGTCGTCCACGTCGTGGACGGCGCTTTCCAGCCGCTCGGCGGCGTCGTCGGCCATGGCCTGGAGCAACGCCACCGAGGAATTGAGTTTGCCACCCACGGTGTCCAGATGCTTGCCGGCGTCCTCGGCGACCTCGAACAGCCCCTTGCTGCGGGCGTCGAGCGACTGGCCCAGTTGCTCGAACTCGTCGCGCGACCGGGCGGCGGCGTCGACGATCTCCTTGGCGCGGTAGTTCAGGTCGTCGCTCGCGGCCTTGAGGGTGGCGATGGCGATGTCGCTGCCGTGCGCCAGGGTGTTCAACTGCGTGGTGAGCATGCCGGTGGCATCGGTCACCTTGGCGGTGAGCCCGGTGGTGACCTCGTCCACACGGACCAGCGTGCCGGTGGCCAATCCGTCCAGGTCCTGGAGGCGGCCTTCCAGCCCGCCGCCGGCCCGCGCCACCGCCTCGGCCGCCGATTCCAGCCGGCCGGAGGTGGTTTCGGCCAAGGCGGCCAGGGTTTCCGAGCGCTGGGCCATGGCGGCCGTGGCGTCGCCGATGGCGCGGGCGGCGCTCTCGGCCGCCTCCTGGGCGCGGGAAGCGACACCGGCCAGGGCGTCGGTGCGCTCGGCGAACGCGTCGCCGGCCTCCTCCAGGAGATGCCGGGCCTTCTCGCTGCCGCCCTCCAGCGCCGCCACATGGCGGTCCATCTGCGCGTCGATGTGCGCGAGCCGCTCGCTGGCGTCGGTCAGCAGGCCGACCAGCTTTTCCAGATTGGCGGTGCGGGTGACGGCATCGTCGATGATGCCGGCCTGCTTGTCGACCACGCCCTCGGCGTCGCGAACCCGCTCGACCAGCCGGTCGATGGTGCCGCCGGCCTCGCGCACGGCGTCGCGCAGGCTGGCCACCTGCTCGGTGAAGGTTTCGCCCACGCTGTTGAGCAGCATGGTGGCGTCGACACCGATCTCCGAAACCTGCCGGCCACGGCGCTCCAGGGTGTCGCCGACGCCGTTCAGCGCCTCGGCCGCGCGCTCGGCCCCGTCGCTCAGCTCCGCCACCCGCCTGGTGAGGTCGGCGGCGAGAGAGTCAAGGCGCTCACGGGTCTGGTCGGTGCGCAGGTCGACGGTGCGGGTGCTCTCCTCGATGGCGGCCTGCTGTTCGGCCATGCGGGCGGTCATCTTGGCCGACAGCTCGGTGGCCTTGCCCAGCGCGTGATCCAGGAGGACAAGCTGGCGCTGCACCGACTTCTCGCCCTGCTTCAGGGTGGACAACAGCGCGTCCGGCGAGGCGCCGGCCTGATGGAGCTGGGTGAGGTGGCGGATGACCTCCTCGGTTTCGCGCTTGAGGCGGCGGCCCCGGCTGACGTAGCCGGCCGACAGCCACGCCAGCGCCGGGAAGGCCATCAGCACCGAGACGAAGCCCGCCACGTCCTGCGGCGGCAGCGCCGGCAGCCGCTCCAGCCCGACGGAACCGGCGATGTGGTACGACCAGCCGCCCACCCAGGCGAGGGAGGCGCCGGCGGCGGCCAACGGGGCGAACGACGGGCGCGGCGAGCGGGTGCGCGGCGCCGGGATGTCGCCGCCGCCGTTCCAGGGGGCAGGCAGGTTGGCGACCGGGGTCGACTCGATCTCGACCTCCCCGTTGGAATCCGCGGCCTTGGCCGAACCGCGGCGCGTCCGGCCGCGGCGGCGGCGCAGCAGCTCCTTGAAATTGGCGGCGCGGGAAGGATCGGTGGCGGCCGCCGGCTCGGGGGTGGTCACCAGGACATCGTCGCGATTGTCGTCGGCCATGGGGCGGAATCAACGGTGGGTGGGTTGCGGGCAGCCAGAAAGTGGCGGCAGGGTAATGGTGGCTATTCGATTCGGATTTACCCGAAATTTCTATCACGCCCTTCGGTCGTGGAAAAAGCGATAACTGGCAATCGCGGTGGGGGCGCCGTAGAGTTCCGGCTTCGGCTTTTACGGATGGGGGACGACGATGCGATTCGGTGCGCGGTGCGGTTTGGCGTTGGGACTTTTGGGCATGCTGGCGGCTTGCGCCGGCACACCCGTGCCGACGGCGTCGATCGCCGAGGTGGGCCCGATGTCCACGGCGACCGCTCCCGCCGTCCAAGCCGCGCCGCCGGCCGCCGCCGCCACGAAAAACGTCGTGCCCGTTCCGGCGGCCAAGCCCGCCGCGCGCAAGGCGGATTCCACCCCCAAGCCCGCATCGGTGAAGGCACCGGCACCGGCGCGACCGACCGGCGGCGCGGTGGAACGGGTGGCGGTCTCGGCCCAGGAGCCGGAGATCGTCACCGCCTCGTCGCGCCCCAGCGTGAACCGGCTGGCCGTCAACCCGGCGTCGGTGGAGTTCGCGCGGGTGCCGGCCTCGGCGGTGGGGGCGCAACTGGCGGCCTTCTTCTCCAAGGAGGAGGCAGCGGTGGGCTGGGCCATCCTGGTCACCGAGCACCCGGAACTGACCACCAAGAAGCCCTATCTGGTGGAAACCCAGAAGGTGGCCGACGGCGCGCCGTTTCTGCGCCTGCTTGCCACCGGCTTCGGCTCGGACGAAGAGGCGCGGCAACTTTGCGTCGCCGTCCGGGCGCGGGGCGACGATTGCATGGTGGTGCGGAAGTAATACCAGTTTCAGAAAAGTTCTGACCGCCGGCCGGAACTTTTCTGAACCCTCAAACGCCGGGCGCGGCCATCCGGCCGCTTGGCTTCGCGCCCACGGGGGCGCGGTCGCGGCCCTATGCCAAGTTCCGATGATGGGAACCCATCATCGGGCCTCTGTCGCCGGGCGCCTACAGGTCGTGCAGCGCCCGGAACAGGTTTCTTAGGATCGGGTGGATGTCGGCGGCGCCGAAGCGGTCCATGGTGACGTGCCAGGCGTAGACCAGAAGCCGCGTCACCTCCGACACCGTGTTCGGAGCAAGATCGCGCGCCCAGGTCAAAAGCCCCTGAGAGTCGACAACCGCCAGCACCGCCGCCGAAATCGCCAGCACCATCGCCGCGTCGCGCACCCGGCCCGCCGTTTCCGGTGTCGGCGCGATGGCGCGCACGTCCTCGGCGGTGGAGGGCAGGACGGGAGAGAGGCGGTTGCGGTCGGGCATGACGGGCTCAGAACTGGAAGTAGATGAACGGCGCCACGCCTTCCATGGCCATGGCGTTGATCATCACGATCACCATGCCGACGCACAAACCCTTCTCCACCGGCGACAATTCCAGGAAATGGCGCTCCACTCGCTCCAGCCAGTGGGCGGGCAGGAATTGCGCGGCGAAGCCCAGCCCGACCAGGGTAACCAGGAAGGGTGAGAGGAACTGCGCCGGCTGGCCCCAGTGGCCGAAGGCGGCCAGGAAGGTGAAGGCGGTGGCGAAGCTGTCGGCGCGGAAGAAGATCCAGGCCAGACAGACGAAGTGGAAGACCCATGCCACCGACAAGGCGCGACCCAGCCAGCCCTGGGGACGGGCGGGATGCCCGCGCCGCCACAGCCGCTCGGCCACCAGCCCGGCGCCGTGCAGTGTGCCCCACACCACGAACGTCCAGTTGGCGCCGTGCCAGATCCCACCGAGCACCATGGTCAGCAGCAGGTTGCGGTTGGTCCGCCAGAAACCGCCCCGGCTGCCGCCCAGGGGGATGTAGAGGTAATCGCGCAGCCACGCCGACAGGGTCATGTGCCAGCGCCGCCAGAAATCCTGAAGGCTGTCGGCGCGGTAGGGTTGGTTGAAGTTGCGCGGAAACTGGAAGCCCAGCAACGCCGCCAGCCCGATCGCCATGTCGGTGTAGGCGGAGAAGTCGCAGTAGATCTGAATGGCGTAGGCATAGGCCGCCAGCCACACGTCGGCGGCGGCGAAGGTGCCGGGCTCGGCGAAGACCGGGTCCACCAGTTCCACCGACAGGTAGTTGGCCACCACCGACTTCTTGAACAGCCCCACCAGGATCAGCAGGAAGCCCATGCCCAGCCGGATGTTGCCGGGTTCGGCGGCACGCTTGAGCTGGGGCAGGAAGTCGGCCGCCCGCACGATCGGCCCGGCCACCAGATGGGGGAAGAACGACATGTAGAGGAAGAAATCGATGGGCGCGCGGCTGGCCGGCATGACGCGGCGGTAGACGTCCACCAGATAGGAAATGCCCTGGAAGGTGAAGAACGAGATGCCGACCGGCAGCACCACCTTCAGCACCGGCAGGTCGCGCTCCAGGCCTGTGGCCTCCAGCAGGTCGTTCAGGGAACCGACGAAGAAGTCGAGGTACTTGAAGGCGCCGAGCACGGCGACATGGATCGCCACCGATGCGGCCAGGATATGGCGCCGGCGGCGCGGGTCGTCCGTCCGCTCGATCAGCAGCGCCCCGGCGTAACTCAGGCCCGTCGAGCCGCCCAGCAGGAAGACGAAACGCCAGTCCCAGTACCCGTAAAAGAAATAGCTGCACGCCAGCAAGAAAAATTTCCGGCCGTCGGCCGATCCGTGCAGCGTCCAGCCGACGGTGAAGACCACCAGAAAAAACAGACCGAAATCAAGTGTCGGAAAGAGCAAAAACGCCACCCCTGCGCGAGCCGGAACGCGCCGGGAGCCTGCCCGAACCCGCCTCCATCGTCAAGGCGGCGGCCGTTAACGATTCTCCTCGCGGTGCGTTGCGGGGGCGGGGCGATCCTGATAGGTTCGGCGCGCGTCTTCGGAAACCCCGTATACTTATCATGCGCTTCCTGTTGGTGATGTTGTTGTTGGCGGCGGCACTGGGCCGCCCGGCCCTGGCGGCGGACAAGCCCGAGCCCTATACCATCGCGATCTTCGGCGATTCGCTGGCGGCCGGTATCGCCGATGGGCTGATGCATGTGCTAAAGAACGACGGCAAAATCCGCGTCCTGCGCCGGGCCAAGCCGGCCACCGGGCTGACCCGCGTCGACGTTTTCAACTGGCAGACCCGGCTGGAGGAAGTGACGGCGGCCGACCGCTTCGACGCCGCCATCGTGCTGATGGGCACCAACGACCGCCAGCCGGTGTTCCTCGACAGCTTTCGCTCCGTGCCGTTCGGCACCGACGAGTGGAACCGGCTCTACCGCGAACGGGCCGAAGCCTTCGCCGAGCATCTCGCCAGACGGGGCATATGGGTGATCTGGGCGGGACTGCCGGCCATGCAGAACGCCAACTTCAACAAGGGCATGCGACACATCGACGGCATCTACAAGAAGCTGGCCGACAAGCGTTGCGTGACCTATGTCTCGCTGTACGAGAAGACGGTGGACGGGCGCGGCAACTTCCTGGCCTCGGGAGCCGATATCCAGGGCCGCCAGCGCGTGCTGCGCCAGAATGACGGCATCCACTTCACCATGCCGGGGTACGACATCCTGGCCAAGGCGGTGGTGGACGCCATGCGCGCCGATGTCGTCGGCTGCGACAAGTCTTCTCCCTTCGCCAGCCGCTAGAGCCGAACCGCCGCAACCCGCTTCCAGAGTTCCCGCCGCACCGGCGGTAATCCCACCACCCCCGAGCGGACGCCTTGGTTGATCGCCGGTCGGGCGCCTTGGCTTTGCGCTCAATCCGCCGAACCTATCCTTATCCGGGCGCTACGCACCGGCTGGGACAGCTCCTTGGGGCCATCCCTTTCGAAAGGGTAAGGGGAGGCACCATGGGACGTCTCTTGGCCTCGGTCGCTCTGGCGTGCCTGTTGATGCCGGCTTCGGCCTTGGCTGCTTCCGGGGCTTGCGGGCAGTTCGGGTCGGACGCGCTGGCCGACGCCTTCGACAAGGTGTCGCCCTCGGTGGTGGGGCTGTCCATCCAGCGCGCCCCCGGCAGCCCTTCCGCCATGGGGGCGGGGTTGGTGTGGGACGCCACCGGCCATATCGTCACCAACGACCATGTGGTGGCCCAGGGCGAACGCATCACTGTGACTCTGGCCGACGGCTCGCGGCGGACGGTGCAGCGGCTGGCCCGCGACACCGCTCATGATCTCGCCGTGCTGAAGGTGACCGGCCGCTTGCCGGCCCCGGTGGATCGCGGCCGTTCGACCAGCTTGCGCATCGGCCAGTGGGTGATGGCGGTGGGCAACCCCTATGGCCTGGGCAGTTCGTTGTCGGTGGGCATCGTCAGCGGGCTCAACCGTGCCATCGACTCGACCAACGGCACGCGGCTGGAGGGCATGGTGCAGACCGACGCCCTGCTGAATCCCGGCAACTCGGGCGGGGCGCTGTTCGACTGCGGCGGCCGGCTGGTTGGAGTGACCACCGCCGTCTCCCCGCCCGGCCCCGGCCCCGGCGGTATCGGCTTCGCCATCGGCGTGGACGAGGCTGCCGCTGTGGTCAACCGGCTGATCACTGAGATCAAGCTGGGCAAGGGCTTGCAAGTCGCCGAGACGCCGTAAGCGGCGCGCGCCGGAAGAGTTATACCCGTTCCAGAAAATTCTGACCGGCGGTCGGAACTTTCTGACCCCTCATACCAAAGGCGGTTGATGGCTTCCATCAACCGCCTTTGGTTCAAACCCGACAGCACAGTGCGGAGCACTGTGCGGAAGGGAGATACGGGCGGCAAATCATGGAAGTGTTCAAACGCCGCCCGTATCAAACGCCGGGCGCGGTCATCCGGCCGCTTGGCTTCGCGCCCGCGGGGGCGCGGTCGCGGCCCTATACCAAGTTCAGAAGGGAGAACTTTCTGAACTTGGTATTACATCGGCTGCCCGCCGGACAGTCCGCCGACGGAACCTGTTGCCAGGACGTGAAATCCCAAGATGCGGGACTGATGGCCATGGTGATACAGGGAGCACGGCAAGGCGCGATCCGCGCCGGCGGCGGGAACGGGATGGTGCGGGCCATCGGCTGGGTCAGCCTCGGCCTTGGTCTTGCCGGGGTGGCGGCACCCCGCCGTGTCGCCCGGATGATCGGCGCCGGCGAGAGCGACGACAGCCGCGACGCGCTGCTGGCCGTCGGCCTGCGGGAAATCGCCAGCGGCATCGGCATTCTCTCCCGTCCCCAGTCGGCCGGCTGGCTGTGGGCCAGGGTCGGTGGCGACGTGATGGATCTGGCTCTGCTGGGGGCGGCGGCCTACGCCTCGGATCGCTCCCAGCGGGACGGCGGCCGACTCGCGGCGACGGCGGCGGCCGTGGCGGGGATCGCCGCGCTTGACCTGTCCTGCGCCCGCCGGCTCGGCAGTCAAGGGATCGGCGCCGCGGTGGGATGGGCGCAGGACCATGCCATCCATTTGAAAAAGACCATCACCCTGAACCGCCCGCGCGAAGCGGTCTACGGCTTCTGGCGCGACTTCACCAATCTGCCGCGCGTCATGGGCCATCTGGAGTCGGTGGAGCCGGTCGGCGACGGACGATCGCGTTGGCGGGCGAAGGGACCGGCCGGGAGAAGCGTGGAGTGGGACGCCGAGGTCACCGAGGATCGACCCAATGAACGGCTCGCGTGGCGCTCCCTGCCCGGCGGCGACGTGGACAACGCCGGATCGGTACGCTTTGAGCCCGGACCGGGCGGGCGGGGGACGGTGCTCACGGTCGAACTGCGGTACATCCCGCCGGGCGGTGCGCTCGGCGTCGCCATCGCCAGACTGTTCGGTCGGGAACCGGGGCAGGAAATCCAGGAAGACCTGCGCGCCTTCAAGCAGATGATGGAAACCGGCGAGGTGGCGCGATCGGAGGCCAGCCTGGGCCGCATCAGACACCCGGCGCAGGCCCCGGCGGGCTGATGTCCCTTCCAATCCCTCTCAATGGAGACGGCGATGCGAGCCACCTGCTGGATGGGCAGGAACGACGTGCGCGTGGAACAGGTGCCCGACCCGAAGATCTTGAACCCGCGCGACGCGATCGTGCGCATTACCTCGACGGCGATCTGCGGTTCCGACCTGCATCTCTACAACGGCTTCATCCCGACCATGGAGAAGGGCGACATCCTCGGTCATGAATTCATGGGCGAGGTCGTCGAAGTGGGGCGGGAGATACATAACCTGAAGGTCGGCGACCGCGTGGTTGTGCCTTTCCCCATCGCCTGCGGCGGCTGCTTTTCCTGTCAGAACCATCTGTTCTCGGTGTGCGAGAACTCCAACCCCAACGCCTGGATGGCGGAGAAGATGTGGGGGTACTCGCCGGCCGCCATCTTCGGCTATTCGCACATGCTGGGAGGCTACGCCGGCGGCCAGGCCGAATACGCGCGCGTGCCTTATGCCGACGTCGGCCCGATCAAGGTTCCCAACGGCATGGCGGACGAACAGGCGCTGTTCCTCTCCGATATATTCCCTACCGGCTACATGGGGGCGGAGAACTGCAACATTCGGCCGGGCGACACCATCGCCGTGTGGGGTTGCGGCCCGGTGGGGCAGTTCGCCATCAAGAGCGCCTTCCTGCTGGGCGCCGAGCGGGTGATCGCCATCGACCGCTTTCCTTATCGGCTGCGCATGGCGCGGGAGAGCGGGGCGGAAACCGTCAACTATGAAGAGGTCGACAGTGTCCATGACGCCTTGAAGGAGATGACCGGCGGCCGGGGGCCGGACGCCTGCATCGACGCGGTCGGCATGGAGGCGCATGGGCTTGGCGCGGTCGGCGCCTACGACCGCGCCAAGCAGGCGATGGCGTTGGAAACCGACCGGATCGTGGCGTTGCGGGAAGCGGTCATGGCTTGCCGCAACGGTGGTACGGTGTCGGTGATCGGGGTCTATGGCGGATTCGTCGACAAGTTCCCCATGGGTTCGATCGTCAACCGTTCGCTGACCATCCGAGCCGGGCAGGCGCACGTCCAGCACTACATGCGGCCGTTGTTGGAGCGGATCGAGAACGGCGAGATCGACCCCAGCTTCGTCATCACCCACCTTATGAGCCTCGACGACGCGCCCCACGGGTACGAGACGTTTTTGCACAAGCAGGATGAGTGCATGAAGGTGGTGCTGCGGCCATGAGCGCAAGGCCCGCACGATGCAGCGGGTGGAGGCGGATTCCGATGGCTGGCGACGGCAGGTTGGCCGCGAATCGGGAGCGGAGGCCCCGCCTTTTCTGATAACGACCGGCCCGCTCTTGATGTCTTGACACCGCCAGTTCCAGCGAAGCATCATCGCGCCCATGATCACCGGACGCAACCTCGCGAAATCGAAAAAACTCCCCATTCCGGGGAGTGGAGATCATCGCGCGCGGTAAGCCCCTGCGTTTCAGGATCGACCACAACCCCGCCGGTTTCGACGGGGTTTTTTCATGTGTGCCATCCCCGTTACCGGCGTTATGCCCGGCCCAGGAGATGAATCACCATGGAATCCCTCCCTCCAACCTTGCATGGCATCTGGTTGCCGCTCATCACCCCCTTTCGGGACGGTGAACTGGATGAAACCTCGCTGCGGCGCCTCGTTCGGCACTATGCCGCCGAGCCGGTGGATGGCCTGATCCTCGCCGCCACCACCGGCGAAGGGCTGACGCTCGACGACGAGGAGGTTGAGCGGCTTGTGACCGTCGTGGCCGCCGAACTCGACGGCCTCGGTCGGGACATGCCGCTTTATCTCGGGTTGTCGGGCAGCGATACGCGCAAGATGGTGAAGACGCTGGAGCGTACGGCGTCCTGGGCTGTCGGTGGCTATCTGATCGCCTGCCCCTACTACACGCGCCCGTCGCAACAGGGACTGTACCGCCATTTCGCCGCCTTGGCCGACCATACCAGGCAGCCGGTTCTGGTCTACAACATCCCCTATCGCACCGCCGTCAACATGAGCAACGAGACGCTGTTGCGCCTGGCCGAGCGCGCCAACATCGTCGGGGTCAAGGACTGCTCGGCCGATCCGCTGCAATCCTCCGAGCTGTTGCGCGCCCGCCCGCCCGGCTTCGCGGTGCTGACGGGTGAGGATGCGCTGTACTACGGTGCTCTGGCCCAAGGCGCCGACGGCGGCATCCTGGCTTCGGCCCACATCGAGACGCGGGCTTTCGCCGCGATCCGCGACCGGGTGCTGGCGGGAAACCTGCCGGGTGCGCGGGCCGGCTGGCACGCGCTGGCCGATCTGCCGCGCCTGCTGTTCGCCGAACCGAGTCCGGCCCCCATCAAATACTGGCTGTGGCGGGCCGGATTGATCGACAGCCCGGAGGTCCGTCTGCCGATGACCGAAATCAGCGACGCGCTGGCCGCCCGTATCGACCGGGAGATCGCACGCAGGGGGTAAACCGCGGAGAAAGTCCCCTTTCTCCCGGCCCAAGCTCAACCGGGGGGCGGCCAGACATCCTCGTCCGGCCCCGTCCGGGCGAGGCTGGCTGTTGATCTAGAACTGCCGCAACAGGCGGTCGATGTACTCCAGTTCCAGCTTCGGGCGCTGTTGCTCACCGGAGCGGCGGCGCAACTCGTCCTGGATTTCGCGGGCACGCTGAAGCTCCGACTGTTCGGGGATACGCACGTCGCCGTCGTCCCACTGGCCGGTGTTGGGCATGCGCCGGCCCAGAGGGTCGCGGCCCTTGCCCGGACGCATCGGCTGGTTGCCCGGCATGGCGCCGGCCTGCATGCCCATCTGGTCCATCATCTGTTGGGCAAAATCCTGCAAGCCTTCCTGGAGTTGCTGAAGCGCCTGATTTTGGGACGGCATCGCCATCTGCGGATCACCCTCGCCCAGCGCCTTGCCGGCATCGCGCATGGCGCGTTCGGCGCGGCCCAGCGGGCGCGGAATCTCGCCGCCGGTTTCCCCCATCCGGCGCATCAACTCGCCCAGTTGGCGGCGCAGGGCTTCCTGTTGTTCGGCCGACCGCTGCGGGTCGCCGGCCTGTCCCGGCTGTTGTTGCGGCGGGCCTCCCGGCTGCCGGCCCTGGCGGCCGGGCATACGGCTGCCGGGCATCGGGAAGGGTGGCTCCGTCATTTCGCCGGGGTCTTGGCCCTGCTGCGACTGGCGGAAGCTCTGGTCCAGCAAGTTCTGTTGCTGACGGGCCATGTCTTCCAGCTCGCGCATCATGTCGAACGCCTGATTGTCGCCCGGACGCATCTGCGCCATGACGCCGGCTTTCATGTTCTCCAACATCTGTTGAAGCTGGGACAACATCTGGCGCGCGGCGTCCTTGGACCCGGTCTGGGCCATCTGCCGCATCTGGTCGAGCATGTTCTGGATGTCGTTGCGGTCCATCATTTGCTGGGCCATCTGCGGCGGCACCTGCATCGGCTGCTCGCCGCGCTCCAGGGCTTGGCGAAGTTGCTCCTCCATGGCTTCCATGAAGCGGTCCATGGCCTGTTGAAGCTCGTCCATCAGCTTCTGAAGCTCGGCGTCCGGCGCGTTGCGGTCCAGGGCCTCGGCCAGCTTCTGCTGGGCATCGCGCAACTCGCGCTCGGCGATGGACAGGCCGCCATCCTCGATCCTGAGGGCGGTGTCCCACAACAGTTGCTGTACCGCCGGCAGCGCCCCGGCCTCGGTGTCCATCACCAGACGGCCCGCCGCCATGCGCATGGCCATGAAGGCGACGATGTCACCGCCGTAGGCGCCGACCTGGGTCGAGGTTTCATCAATGGCGCGGGACACCTCCTCGCGACCGGAGTCGCCGCGCAGCGTCAGCTCCTTGCGGTGCTGGACCAGTTCGCGGGCGATGGGATGGTTGAAGGTGCGCTCGGGCAGGGTGATCTCGACATCCGGGGTGACCCCGGTCTGGCCGGCGCCGTCGGTGGCCGACAGGCGGACCAGCACCGGCAGCCCCGCCCAGGGGTGCGGCGTGAAGTCGTGGAAGCTGGCGCTCTTGGCCTCCTTGGGCCGGGCGCCGGCCAGCGGCAGCTTCAGCTCGATGGGCTCGCGGCCCATGCCTTCCGGCACGTCGCCGCCGACATTGAGGCGGATGGTGGCGTTGACCTGGGTCAGGCCGTGGTCGTCGGTCGCCTGATACGCCAGCTTCAGCACCGACCGCTCGGTCGGGGATGGCGGCTCGGTGAAGGTGATGGCGGGGTGGGTGTCGGGTACCACCACCATCGGCCACTGGCCCAGCTCTCGGCCGCCCTGACGCACGGCGATGCGGTCGCCGATATCGAGCCTGACGCTGGCCTGCCATGTGGTGGCGTCCACTTTGGCGAAATCGGTATCGGTGCCGTTGGCCGTCAGATGCGGCAGAGACTTGCCGCCGGCCACCCGCGCCATCAGCGTCGAGCCGACGGGAACCTGGATGGTGGCGGGCTCGGTGTCGGGGGCGGGCGGCCTGAGGAAGATGGGAGGAAGGGCGGTATAAGCGGGCGGGGTGACCCAGATGTCCAGAACGGGGAGCGGCGCGCCGGTGCCACCCCCCACGTTCGGCGTCAGCGCCGCCGACAGCCGCGGTCCCCAGTCGCCCCAGGTGCCGGCCGAGGCCACGAACAGCACCAGGAACACGGCGGCGCGCACCGCCCAGGGATCGCGGGCGGCGAGATTGGGGTGAGGCGGGCGGACCTTGAGCTGCTTCAGCCGCGCCCGCATCCGTTCCTGGTGCAGGCGCCACAAGGCGGCGGTGGCGGGATCTTTCGAGGCCGCGGCGAGCGTATCGCGCACGGCGTGCAGCGGCCGGTGTGCCAGCCCGCTGTCCCGCTCCAGCCGGCGGCGGGCTTCCGCCTCGCCGGGTAGGCGGACCTTGCGCAATCCCCAGCCCAGGGCGCCGGCAAAGACCAGCGCGAACAGCGCCAAGAGGGTGGCGTGCAGCCAGCCCTCCAACAGCGGCAGGACATTGAACAGGGCCAGCGCCAGGAACAGCCCCAGGATGGCGATCGCCGGCCACAACGCCGGCCACAGCCTCTCCCAGGCCAACGCCGCCCGCGCCAGCGTCAGCTTTACGCGGGGTTCGGATGTCTCGTCGCGCCGCAGCGTCATGCCGCCTCCTGTCCCGAAGCGCGGAGGCCGGCTGGCCCCCGCCGGGGGTGCAGGGGGCGGACCCCCCGCGTTACTTAAGCCACGACGGAATGTGATCCGCCGCGAGCATCTCCGCGATGGTGGGCCGTGGCCGGACGACGGCGAACTCCTTGCCCGATATCAGAACCTCCGGCACCAGCGGCCGGGTGTTGTAGCTCGACGACATCACCGCGCCGTAGGCACCGGCCGCCAGCACGGCGATCAGATCCCCGTCCTGGAGCGGCGGCAAGGGGCGCTGAACGGCGAAGGTGTCGCCCGACTCGCACACCGGCCCAACCACGTCCATTGGCACCAGATCGGAACCCGGCGCCGGTTGGTTAACAGAGAGAATAGTGTGATAGGCTTCGTAAAGCGAGGGGCGGATCAAGTCATTCATGGCGGCGTCGATGATCAAAAAGCGCCGTTCCACGCCGGTTTTGACGTAAATCACCTTCGAGACCAGCACGCCGGCGTTGCCGACCAGCGCGCGGCCGGGTTCCAGCGTGACGTGGCAGCCCAGGTTGCCGGTGATGCCCTTGACCAGCCCGGCATAGTCCGACAGGTCCGGCAGATCCTCGTCGCCGCGATAAACGATGCCCAGCCCGCCGCCGAGATCGACGCGGGTGATGTCGTGCCCGTCCTGGCGCAGCGCGATCACCAGCTCCGCCACCCGCTCGAAGGCGGCGCGAAACGGCGCCAGATCGGTAAGCTGCGAGCCGATGTGGACGGCCACCGCCACCGGCTTGATGCCGGGCAGGCCCGCCGCCTTGGCGTAGACTTCGCGGGCGATGGCGATATCGATGCCGAACTTGTTCTCCTTCTTGCCGGTGGCGATCTTGGCGTGGGTCCTGGCGTCCACGTCCGGGTTGACGCGCAGGGCGATGGGGGCGGTAACCCCCAGCGACGACGCCACGTCCGACAGGGCCTCCAGTTCGGGCGCCGACTCGACGTTGAGCTGGAAAATGCCGGTTTCCAGTGCCGCGCGCATTTCCTGGGGTGTCTTGCCGACGCCGGAAAAGACGATCTTGTCGGCCGGGATGCCGGCGGCTAGCGCCCGGCGCATTTCGCCCACCGACACCACGTCGGCGCCTGCCCCCAACCGCGCCAGCGTCTTGATGACCGCGAGATTGGAGTTGGCCTTCAGCGCGTAGCACACGGCCGCATCCTGATCGGCGAAGGCCCCGGCGAAGGCCCGGTAATTGGCCTCAAGCTGGGTCGCCGAGTAGCAGTAAAACGGCGTGCCGACGGCGTCGGCAACGGCGGGGAGCGGCACGGAGTCGGCGTGCAGCACGCCATCGCGGTAAGTGAAGGCGGTCATGGCAAGCTTTGCGTGTTACCGGGAGTGATGAAGTCGTCGAGGGTGCGACCCAGCGGGTCGCCCGGCACCGGAGTGCGCAGGATTTCCGGCGGCTGATCGGCGTCGGGTGTCGCGGGTGTGTCGTCGGCGGACTCGCGCTCCGTCTCCTTCAGCGACGGCCGGAGATCGACTCTCGGGTTGGGATAGATTCGCGGAAAAGCTGACGGCGATACGCCCGGCGGCGGATCGACGAAGTCCGGCTTCTTGCCGCAAGCGCCCAGCGCCAGCGTGCCGGCCAGGACCAGCAAGGTGAGGCGGGCGCTCACAGGAACCTCTCCCGCGCGGCCTTCACCGCCTCGCGCACCCGCTCGGGCGCGGTGCCGCCGAAGCTCAGCCGGCTGGCGACCGAAGCCTCGACCGTCAGCACCGTGAAGATATCCTGGGTGATGCGCGGTTCCACCGTTTGCATCTCGGCCAGCGAGAGTTGCGATAGCCCGGTGCCCTTGTCCTCCGCCCTCTTGACGAGGCGGCCGGTGACGTGGTGCGCTTCGCGAAACGGCAGGCCCAGCACCCGCACCAGCCAGTCGGCCAGATCGGTGGCGGTCAGGAAGCCGCGCTCGGCCGCCGCGCGCATCGACGTGGCGTCGGGCTTCATGTCGCGCACCATGCCTTCCATGGCGGTGATGCACAGCGCCATGGTGTCGTCGGTCTCGAACACCGGCACCTTGTCTTCCTGCATGTCCTTGGAATAGGCCAGCGGCAGGCCCTTCATCATGATGAGCAGGCCGTTCAAGGCCCCGACCACCCGGCCGACCTTGGCGCGCACCAGTTCGGCGGCATCCGGGTTCTTCTTCTGCGGCATGATCGAGGAGCCGGTGGTGAAGGCGTCCGTCAGCCGGATGAAGCGGAACTGGTCGGAGCACCACAGCACGATCTCCTCGGCGAAGCGCGAGAGGTGCATGGCGGCAATGGAGCATGCCGAGAGGTATTCCAGCGCGAAATCGCGGTCGGACACTCCGTCCAGCGAGTTGGCGGTCGGGCGGTCGAAGCCCAGCGCGGCGGCCGCCATGGCACGGTCGATGGGGAACGGCGTGCCGGCCAGCGCGGCGGAACCCAGGGGGCACTCGTTCAGGCGGGCGCGGGCGTCACGGGCGCGGGAGCGGTCGCGGCCCAGCATCTCCACATAGGCCAGCAGATGGTGGCCGAAGGTGACGGGCTGGGCGGCCTGAAGATGGGTGAAGCCCGGCATCACCGTGCCGGCGTGGGCCTCGGCCTGATCGATCAGCGCCGCCTGGAGGGCCTTTAGCCCCTGGTCCAGCCGGTCGAC
>DASPMK010000482.1:0-2624 GCA_035627075.1 Azospirillaceae bacterium | reverse complement strand
CAACCGGGTGGAACGCCTGTGGGGGCGGCTGAAGGAGTGGCGGGCGGTGGCGACCCGCTATGAGAAAACCGCCACCTCCTTCATGGGCGTCCTCTGCCTCGCGGCGGCGTTCGACTGGCTCAAGAGCTAACAGAACCTAGTAACCTACTCGCCCACGCCAGACCACGGTGGAAATATCATACCTATTTCCCCCTCACAGGCACTGCCGCAAGAAGTAGAGGAACAAGCCCCTACGAGGTTGCCTCCCGCCACCCCAAAGGATGGCAGGGCGCGTCTTAGCCAAGTCAGACGCGTCAGAACAAATGCCCCGACGGTTGAGCGTCTACCAGACTCCCGCCGTTACCGCATCGCTCCGACGTCTCAGCCGACTGAAGCCAGACGCTGTCTCCCTTTAAGATTTATATTCGCAAAAAGAAACTAGCGCAGTAGGTACATTTCCCGGGTTAGGGATACGCTCCCATCATTCGACCAACCAAGGAAAAGGGCGTATTTTCATTTTTGTCGCCGGCACCTTGGCTAGAGCCTGTTAGCCCTTGAGCCAGTCGAGAGCGGCGGCGAGGCACGGCGCCTCGCCGGAGCGGTTCATCCGCCTGGACGCCGATGGCCGTCTGGAGACACGGCCGATCAAGGGAACGCGGCGACGGGGGGCCGCGCCCGAAGCAGACGCCGCGTTGGCTGCCGAATTGGCGGCCAGCGCCAAGGATCGGGCCGAGAACCTGATGATCACCGATCTGTTGCGCAATGACCTCGGACGGTGTGCGGTGATCGGCAGCGTGCGGGCGAACCGGCACCTGTTTGTCGAGAGTTTCGCCCGCGTCCACCATTTGGTGTCGGAAATCACCGCGCGGTTGCGGCCGGACTTGGGAGCGGCGGATGTGCTGCGCGCGGCGTTTCCAGGTGGTTCGGTGACCGGCCCCCCCAAGGTGCGGGCCATGGAGATCATTGCCGAACTGGAAGCCGCGCCGCGCGGTCCTTACTGTGGAAGCGTGTTCTGGATGGGCGCCGACGGCGCCATGGACTCCAACATCGTCATCCGCAGCCTGGCGTTCCCCCGGACACGGTCGTAGCGCAAGCCGGCGGCGGCATCGTTGCCGACTTCGTGCCCGCAGACGAATACCGGGAGATGATGACCAAGCTCGCCCCGCTGTTCGAGGTCTTCAGCGGCGGCTGACGTCGGCATCGCTCCCTCGCGCCCCATCCCGTTCGTTGAAAAAAGGGGCGGGCATCCCAGGTAAAGGGGTACTTCCAACCCCACCAGCAAGAGGCTCATGCACCACGGTCCCCTGATCGCCATTCTTGTCGCCGGCTTCGGCCTCGCCTTCGTGTTCGGAGCCTTGGCCTACCGGCTGCGGGTGTCACCGCTGGTCGGATACCTGCTGGCCGGCGTGGCGGTCGGACCGTTCACGCCGGGCTTCGTGGCGGATCAGGGACTGGCCAATGAATTGGCCGAGATCGGCGTGATCCTGCTGATGTTCGGGGTCGGCCTGCATTTCTCGCTCAAAGATCTGCTGTCGGTGCGCACGGTCGCGGTTCCCGGCGCCGTGGTGCAGATCGCCGTGGCAACCCTGCTCGGCGCCGGGCTGGCCACGTGGCTCGGCTGGCCTCTGGTTTCGGGCCTGGTCTTCGGGCTGGCTCTGTCGGTCGCCAGCACGGTCGTGCTGTTGCGGGCACTCCAGGAACGGCGGCTGGTGCAGACCGAACGCGGACGCATCGCCGTCGGCTGGCTCATCGTCGAGGATCTGGCGATGGTGCTGGCCCTCGTCGTCATTCCCGCCATCGCCGGCCCCATGCAGGGCCATGGCGCAGATACCGGGCCTTTCGGCCTCGGGCTTGCCGGCACCCTTCTGATAACCCTCGGCAAGGTTTCGGCCTTCGTCGCCGTCATGCTGATCGTCGGCCGCCGGGTGATCCCCTGGGTTCTCCATTGGGTGGCGCACACCGGTTCGCGGGAGCTGTTCCGGCTGTCGGTCCTGGCCATCGCGCTCAGCGTGGCGTTTGGCGCGGCGGCCCTGTTCGGTGTGTCCTTTGCGCTCGGCGCCTTCTTCGCCGGCATGATCCTCAGCGAGTCGGCACTCAGCCAGCAGGCGGCGGCGGAGACGCTGCCCCTGCGCGACGCCTTCGCCGTGCTGTTCTTCGTCTCGGTCGGCATGCTGTTCAACCCGGCCATCGTGGTGGAGGCGCCCTGGGAACTTGCCGCGACCCTGGCGATCATCCTGTTCGGCAAGTCGGTTGCCGCTTTCCTCATCGTGCGCGCCTTCGGACGCTCGACGGGCACGGCGCTGACCATCTCGGCCAGTCTGGCGCAAATCGGCGAGTTTTCCTTCATCCTTGCCGGGCTGGGCGTCGGGCTCGGCATCCTGCCGGCGGTCGGGCGTGACCTGATCCTGGCCGGGGCGATCCTGTCGATCCTGCTGAATCCCATGCTGTTCGCCCTGATCTCCCGATTCACCCGCGTGCAGGAGGAAACAGATGCGGAGCCATCCCCCGGCATCGCCCGAACGAAGGCTCGGGAAGGACATACGATTCTGATCGGCTACGGCCGTGTGGGCGCTCTCGTCGGGGCCGGGCTCAAGGAGGCGGGCCGGCCATTCATCGTGGTCGAGGATGGTGCCGAGCCGGCCGAC
>DASPMK010000481.1:0-16137 GCA_035627075.1 Azospirillaceae bacterium | reverse complement strand
TCGACGCCGCCGATCTCGTCGGCATCATCGTCTTCGGTAATGGCATGGATATAGTCGGGCTCGCCCTGGGCACGAACAAAGCGCACCACGTCCTCGACCTCACCGTCGGAGACGAAGGGGCCATGCACGCGGGTGATGCGTCCACCCGCGGCCATGTACAACATATCGCCCTGACCGAGGAGCTGTTCGGCCCCCTGTTCGCCGAGGATCGTGCGGCTGTCGATCTTGCTCGTGACCTGGAAGCTGATGCGGGTCGGAAAGTTGGCTTTGATGGTGCCGGTGATGACGTCCACGCTGGGCCGCTGCGTCGCCATGATCAGGTGGATGCCGGCGGCGCGCGCCATCTGGGCCAGACGCTGGATACAGGCTTCCAGGTCCTTGCCCGCCACCAGCATCAGGTCGGCCATCTCGTCGACGATCACCACAATATAAGGCAGGGTGACCGGATCGATGGTCTGGTCCTCGAAGGTCGGCTTGCCGGTGGTCTTGTCGAAGCCGGTCTGCGCCCGGCGGGTCAGTTTCTCGCCAGCCGCCGCGACCTCCTGGATGCGGGTGTTGTAATTGTCGATGTTGCGGACGTTCAACCGCGCCATCGCCTCGTACCGCTGCTCCATTTCCCGCACCGCCCAGCGCATCGCCACCACCGCCTTCTTGGGATCGGTGACGACGGGGGTCAGCAGGTGCGGAATGCCGTCGTAGACCGACAGCTCCAGCATCTTGGGATCGACCATGATGAAGCGGCATTTGTCCGGCGGCAGCCGGTACAGCAACGACAGGATCATGGTGTTGATGCCCACCGACTTGCCCGAGCCGGTGGTGCCGGCGATCAACAGGTGCGGCATGCGGGCGAGGTCGGTGATAATCGGCGCGCCGGCGATGTCCTTGCCCAGGATCAGCGGCAGGCGGCCGGCGGTGCGCTCGTAGGCGTCGGACGACAGCAATTCGCGCAGCAGCACGATCTCGCGCCGCTGGTTGGGCATCTCGATGCCGATGACGTTGCGGCCGGGCACCACCGCCACGCGGACCGATACCGCGCTCATCGAACGGGCGATGTCGTCGGCCAGCCCGATGACGCGCGACGACTTGGTGCCCGGGGCCGGCTCCAGTTCGTACAGGGTGACCACCGGGCCGGGGTGGACCTTCTGGATCTGGCCGCGCACGCCGAAGTCGCCGAGCACGCTTTCCAGGAGTTCGGCGTTCTGTTGCAGCGACGCCTCGTTCAGGGTCACCGGGCGGGCGCCGGGGTCGGGCTCCTCCAGCAGGTCGAGCGGCGGCAGTTCGTAATCGTTGGGCGCGGTGAGGTCCAGCGCCGGCTGTCGACCGATGGCGGCAGCGGCATGGCGCGGCGGTTCCGGCGCCTTGGCCGCCGGGGTGACGATGGCGGGCCGGCATCGCCCGCCCGGCGCCGGGGCGGGAAGCGGCTCCTCCGCATAATCGTACGTGTCGTCATGCGGGGCGGCATCGAAATAGGGAGCGCCGCGCCGGGCGGCGGGGGCGCAGGTTTCTTCATCCGTTTCCGCCGGGCCGAAGCTCGGCTCGCGCCGCAGGATGTGCCCGGTCTGCCGCGCCGCGACGCGGCCCGCCGACGCGGCGGCATGCGCTCCGGAACGGCCGACGTGGCCCATGTGGCGCGCCGCTTCCTGGGCGTTGCGGCCGGCGGCCCCCACCAGATGGCCGGCGCCCCTGACCCCGCTCCACCACTCGCGCGGCGAGAAGCCGAAGGCGCCGATCAGCGTTACCACCGCCAGACCGCCGGCGACCAGCGCCGCCAGATCGGACCCGCCGGCTCCGGGGGCATGACCGAAGACGCCGAGGAACACCAGCCGAAGCAGCGCGCCGGCGCTGCCGCCATAATGATCGCCCACCGGCCAGCTCTCGTGCGCCGGCATCCCGGCCAACCCGGCGGCGGCCAGCAGTACGGCGGCCAGCGCGAAGGCGATGCGCAGACTGAGGTGCGGCAGGCCGCGGTTGGCGGCGATGCGCCAGCCCCAGGCCACGGTGATGAGCCCGAAGAAGTAGCCGGCCCCGCCCAGTGTCTGCATCAGCACGTCGGCCAGATGCGCGCCCGGCGCGCTCAGGAGATTGTGGACGGTGCCATCCACCACCTTCGCCTTGCCGACGGCGGTGTTCCACGACGGGTCCTGCGGGTGATAGCTCAGCAGCATCACCCATAGCAACAGCCCCGTCAGCGCGACCGTGCCGCCCACCAACTGCTTGACACGACGGCTCAGCACCTCCGCGACGGTGCGCGGCAGCCATTTGGTGCCCTTCCTTTCCGGCCGGGTCCCGGGACGGCCGCCGAGTGGGCCTCCCGATGGACGCAAGCCCGGACGTTCCAGGCCGGAGCCGGGTTTCTTGACGGTATCCTCACGCGACAGGCGGGACCGGGGCGGCGGTGGTACGCGGCGGCTCATGGAGTCAGGACAAAATCTGGGCGATGCGTTGACAGGCGATGGCGATGGTCGCCGCGTCGTGGACGATCGCGACACGGAGATAGGACCGCCCCACGTTTATACCCCGTGCGTCGGGCCGGGTGAGATAAGTGCCGGGCAGGGTGCGGATGCCGCCTTCCCGCCACAGTGTGCGGCAGGCGGTCTCGCCGTCGCCGACGTTGAGCCACAGGAAGAAGCCGCCCTGCGGCCGATAGAAGCCGAAGCGCCCTGTCAGCGCCGCCTCGGCGGCATCGAACTTGTCGCGGTAGAGGCGGCGGTTTTCCTCGACATGCGCCTCGTCGCGCCACAGCGCGGTGGCGGCGGCCAGCGAGGGCAGCGGCGTGCCGGCCTGGCCGTAGCTGCGCAGGCGGTTGAACGGGGTGACCAGGTCGGGATCGCCGGCGACGAAGCCGGAGCGCAGGCCGGCGGCGTTGGACCGCTTGGACAGCGAATGGAAGACCAGCAGATTGGCCCACGGCCGGTCGGCGGCCAGGGTGGATGCCGCCTGAAGGGCGCCGGGCGGGGCGGACTCGGTCCAGATCTCGGCGTAGCACTCGTCCACCACCAGCACGAAATTATGTTGGCGTGCGAGATTGATGGCCTTCTTCAGATAGGCGAGGTCGGCCACCGAGCCCTGCGGGTTGGCCGGTGTGCAGAGATAGAACAGCGCCGTGCGGGCCAGCAGGTCTTCCGGCAGGGCGTCCAGGTCGGGCAGGAAGCCGGTGTCGCGGGTAGCCGGCAAGAACACGGCGTCGGCCCCCGCCATCACCGCCGCTCCCTCGTACGCGGCGTAGAACGGGTTGGGCATCAGCACCGCCGGGGTGCGGCCGTTCTTCTTCTCGCCCACCGCCAGTTGCGCCACCAGGAACAGTGCCTCCCGCGTGCCGGCGACGGGCAGCACCATGCGGTCGGGCTCCACCGCCTCCGCTTCCAGGCCGTAGCGCCGCGTCAGCCAGTCGGCCGCCGCCCGGCGGAACTCCGGCGTGCCGTTCAGCGGCGGGTACTTGCCCCAGAGGTGGGCGTTATCGCGCATCGCCTGATCGATGAGGGTGGGCGGCGCGTGCTGCGGCTCACCCACCGACATGACGATGGGTTCGACGTTGGCGCGCGGCGTGATACCGGACAGAAGGGCGGCCAGACGAGCGAAGGGGTAGTCGGTCAGACGGTCGAGCCGACCGTTGACCAGCCCTTCCGGGAATGTGTTGGGGGAAACCATGCCGGGCGCGCTCGCGTGTTCCGTACAAAACGGAAACAAGTCTAACCGCGCCGGGTGCAGCGCACAAGCGTCAGGGGACGGTGCAACGGGTTCGAATTGACGTCCCCGCCTCACCGTCTCGTACCAAACCCCGATGAGTCGATCTTATCAGGATTTGGTGTCATAGGGCGCCCCGTCGCCCTCATCTCGCAACACGCTGAAACCGCACGAAACCGGCTGCAACGGCCGATGCAACCGTTCTTCTGCCTAACGCATTGATTTTGTAATGTCTGTTCGGTAGCGCAACCGATGTAACCACTGTCCGGAATTATGGGCTCTCCGGAAAATCGGGTTGATTTGGGGTCTGTAGCGCGGCGCTTGGTTTGGCACGAATCGGCGGATGGTTTGGCACGAAGTGAGCCTCCTCCGAAACGATGGACACCTCTGATAAGCTCTTGTTGGAGCGGAGAGGTGGACGATGACGACGAAGCGGCGCTTCTTCACGGACGGGTTCAAGCAGGAAGCGGTCGCCTTGCTGGAAAGCAGCGGTCGCCCCTTGGAGCACCTTGCCAAGGAACTGGGCGTGCAACCCTCGATGTTGCGCAACTGGCCCGGAAACGCGAACTGGAGCGCGTCCGCATGGAGCGGGACATACTAAAAAACACTGTGAGCATTTTCCCGGAGCCTCTGAAATGAGGTTCCGGATCGTTGAGGATTGCCGGGACGAATACCCCGTACGAGTGCTCTGCGAGGCTCTCGGCGTTTCGCCATCGGGTGATTATGCTTGGCGAACCCGCCCGGAGAGCCCGCGCAAGGCGGCGAACCGGCAGTTGCTCGACGACATCCGACGGCTCCACGCCGACCACCGTGAGCGCTAGGGAGCCCCGCGCATCCATGCCGCCTTGCGGACGCAAGGCCGGACCGTCAGTCGTGGGCGCGTCGAGCGCCTCATGCACCGCCATGGCATTCGCGCTCAGCGTCCGCCGGCCTTTCGGGTTTGCACCACCGACAGCAATCATTCCCTGCCGGTGGCTCCCAACCTTCTGCATCATTCCGATCGCGGCAGCCAATACGCGTCTGGGGAGTACCGCAAGGCACTGAAAAGCCACGGCATCACCCAGTCCATGAGCCGCAAGGGGAACTGCTGGGATAACGCACCGATGGAGAGCTTCTTCGGAAGCCTGAAGTCGGAACTCGTTCACTATCAGCGCTATGCGACGCGCGATGACGCCAAGCGGGACCTGTTCGGCTACATGGAAGGCTACTACAATCGCCAACGCCTCCATTCGGCGCTCGGCTACACAACCCCCCGAGCAGGCCGAACGACAGGCCGCATAACCCGGTGTCCACTCCGCCGGGGGAAGCTCAGGTTGTTCGGCCTCACGCACGCCGGATGCCCGAAACAAAAAACGGCGGGGATTTGGCCCCCGCCGTGTTTTCCGGGAAAGCGACGGTTACAGGGCTTCCCCGTTGGCCTCGCCGGTGCGGATGCGCACGGCCTGGGTGATCTCCAGGACGAAGATCTTGCCGTCGCCGATGCGGCCGGTGTTGGCGGCCTTCTGGATGGCCTCGACCACCTGCTCGGCCTGATCGTCGGACACCGCGACCTCGACTTTGACCTTGGGCAGGAAGGAAACCGAGTATTCGGCCCCGCGATAGATTTCAGTCTGCCCCTTCTGCCGTCCGAAGCCCTTGACCTCGCTGACGGTGAGGCCCTGGATGCCGAGCGAGGTCAACGCCTCGCGCACTTCGTCCAGTTTGAAGGGCTTGATGATGGCCATTATAAGTTTCATCTGGCTCCCCTTGGTTTTGCTGATGTCCGGCCCACGTGGCACCCGGATCGGCGGCTGCTTTCGGGGTACCCCAAATTGCATACCGCCCGCCTGGGTGCGAGCATAGCCCGAAGGTGACGGGTCGGGCAGTGCCTATCTGCATTTCAAGTTTCATGCCGAGTGCTCCGATAACGCTCTAGTTCTTTAGAACCGCTGTTTTCCGTGTCCCTGCCTATCGATTGAGCTTTTTTCCGCCCGTTTCATAATCAGACAAAAGCCTAATTGTTAGGCATGGCTGGCGCGTGCCTCCTCGCCCCCTGGACAAATTCCCTGGATCGCCCGATTGTTCCGTTATCGCTTCGAAGGGATGGGACGGGATCGCCATGGGTGCTGACGCCAGCCAGGAACTTACCACGGAAGTCATCATCGTCGGCGGTGGTCCCGCCGGGTTGACCATGGCGTGCGCGCTGGCCACGGCCGGCGTGCCGACGGTGTGCATCGATCGCGATCCCCCGGAAAAGCAAAGCGCCGATACCTTCGACTATCGCACCACCGCCATCGCCTATGGCGCCGAACGGGTGCTGGAGGGGGCGGGAATCTGGAAACACCTGGAGTCCCGCGCCGCCAAGATCCTGGACATCCGCGTGGTGGATGGGGGATCGCCGTTCTTCCTGCATTACGACCACCGTGACGCCGGCGCCCATTTCGGCACGGTGGCGGAAAACCGCGACATCCGGCTGGCCTGCTTTAACCGGGTGAAGGAACTGCCGGGGTTGACCCATCTGACTCCGGCCACCGTGGCGTCCTTGACGCGCGGGCGGTCGGGTGTGACGGTCAATCTCACCGACGGACGGGTGGTGAAGGGACGGCTGATCATCGGCGCCGACGGCCGCAAGTCGCCGTGCCGCGAGGACGCCGGCATCAAGCTGATCAGCTGGCGCTACGGCCAGACCGCCATCATCTGCAACATCGCCCATTCCCGGCCGCACCACGGGCTGGCGGTGGAGCGGTTCCTGCCTTCGGGGCCGTTTGCGCTGTTGCCGCTGACCGGCGACCGCACCTCCATCGTGTGGAGCGAGCGGGAGGACCGGGTGGCGGCCTACATGACCCTGCCCGAAGACGAGTTCGTCGCCGAAATCCGCCGGCGCGCCGGCGGCCACCTGGGCGACATCCGGCTCGACAGCCCGCGCGACGCGTGGCCCTTGTCGGTGCTGCTGGCCGAACGCTTCGTCGACGAGCGGCTGGCGCTGATCGGTGAGGCGGCCCATGCCATCCACCCGGTGGCGGGACAGGGGCTGAACCTGTCGTTCCGCGACATCGCCGCTCTGGCCGAGGTGATCGTCGACACATGGCGGCTCGGCCTCGACATCGGCTCGCCGGAGGTGCTGGCGCGCTACCAGCGCTGGCGGCGGTTCGACACACTGACGCTGCTGGCGGTGTGCGACTCCCTGGTGCGGCTGTTCTCCAACGACATCCCGCCGCTGCGGCTGGCCCGCGACCTCGGCATGGCGGCGATCAACCGCGTGCCGCCGTTAAAGAAAGTGTTCATGCGCCACGCCATGGGACTGGTGGGCGACCTGCCAAGGATGATCAAAGGGGAGGCGCTCTAGCCGTGGCTGATTGCCGTAACACCTCTACAACGTTGACAAACAGGTAGGGATATTCCATTTTTGAGAAACACAGGTTCCACCTCTTCGTCGGGGGTGGATTCTGTTTTTTATAATGGCGCTTCTTGATGTGAGCGCTGCGCAGATTGTACAAGCCCGGTGGATCATGAACATAAAGCCCGCCCCTACCCACGCCCATTTGATCGACAGTTCGATGGAACCGTGGGTGATGTCCGACAGCGAGCGTGACACTCTCGTGGCGCGTATGGCTGCACAAGGGGTTTCGGTGAGCCGGAAGGAAAACGCTGGGGTTTCAATGGCGCAAGCCGTCGCCTGTATGGTGAAAGCCGCTGAAGACGATCTTACAGCAACCGCTCTTATCAGCGACAAGTTCTGATTCGCTCGCTGAGGGTCGGTATGCTTACGGAGAAATCTCAGAGCGTTGCGGATTTCGCGCCAGCTTTGCAATGCGAGACGTCCAGGCTTCTCATGAAGCAGATGAACGTCCGTGCCGACCTTTCAAAGGCTCTGTTCTTCGACCTGGCAGACCGCTGGTGCCACGACATTGGCAAAATCAGCGCCCGAGATACCGATGGCGTTCGCCCGTCCAAACACGCCGCCTTCCTGGCGTTCTGGATGCGGAAGATCAAGCCGATTTCCCGAGCCTACCGCTTTTCCGACATTTTGAAATCGGAAGCGACTGGAAAGCCCATTCCCTATTGGAGTGAAGTGGTCACCATCAATGAACAGGTGGCAATCCGCCTCGCTTTTCAATGGCTGGCCCAATTCGCCAAGCAAGGGAAGCTTCTGGTTCATGACTCGGATTCCGGAAAAGAAAGTCCGGTAGTCTATGATGAAGACCGCTTCAAAAGGCGGGTTGCGCAGTTCTGCGGTCGCAAGGTGAGCCTTGACGGCAGAACCGTCCTCGAAATTCTGGTAGATGACATGCGGTATCGAACCTTCGGTCCGCATCACTTGGCGCAGCTTTTCGACCAATTCGTCTTCAGCTTGGCCTATTATCCCGAACCTACTCCAGCGGATATTCCCTGAGCATCTCGTAATGCGGCCCATTATGGCCGAGGTGGCTGCGGAACAGCACGAAGCGGTCGATGAGGATCGGCCCGGCACGGAACAGGCCGCGATCCTCCAGGAAGCGGGCGACGCGGGGCATCGGTGCGTCCTTCAGCCGGGCGAGGCTGACGTGGGGGGTGAACTTGCGCTCCTCCGCCGGGATGCCGGCCCGCACCACGGCGGATTCCACCTTGGCCTGGAGGTGGTTCAGCGCCTCGGTGCGCTCCACCCCTGCCCACAGCATGCGGGCCTTGCCCCGGCCGAATTGCCCGACCCCGTCGAGCACCAGCGTAAAGGCCGGTGCCTGGACGGCGGCCAGGGCCTCGTCGATGTCCTCTACCCTGCCGGCGTCCACCTCGCCGATGAAGCGCAACGTCAGATGCAGGTTGTGGGGATCAGTCCAGCGCGCCCCCGGCACACCGCCGGCAAGGCCCGAGAGCCGGTCACGGATGGCTTCCGGGAAGGCAAGACCGACGAACAGACGGATCATGGCAGGCACACAGGTCAGGGGCAGGGGTTCGGGTAGCGGGCGTGAACCGCCTCGATCTCCTTCAATACCTCCTCGTTCAACACGATACCGGCCGCCGCTATGTTGGAGCGCAGATGTTCCATGCTGGTGGCGCCGATCAGCGCGGAGGCGACGAACGGTTGAGCCATCACGAAAGAGATGGCCATCTGCGTCGGGTCCAGGCCGTGCCGCCGGGCGATGTGGATGTAGGCGTTGGTGGCGGGATCGGCGTTGATCGTCTCGTAGCGCGAAGGGCGGTGATCGATGGCGCGGCGCGTGCCCGCCGGACGCTCGCCGCCCAGATACTTGCCCGACAAGGTTCCTGCCCCCAGCGGCGAGTAGGCGAGAAGCCCGCAGCCCTCGCGCAGCGTCACCTCGGCCAGGTCGTTTTCGAAGGCGCGATTCAGCAGGTTGTAGGCGTTCTGGATCGACGCGACGCGGGGCAACCCCTTGGTTTCGGCCAGCTTCAGGTAGGTCATAAGACCCCAGGCTGTCTCGTTGGAAAGGCCGAGGTGGCGGATTTTGCCGGCCCTCACCAGATCGTCCAGTGCCGCCAAGGTTTCTTCCAGCGGCGTGCCGTCCGCCTCGGGCTTGTGGACGTAATCGCGCTGGCCGAAGCGGTTGGTCACCCGGTCGGGCCAGTGAAGCTGGTAAAGGTCGATGTAGTCCGTGCGCAGCCGCTTCAGGCTGGCGTCCACCGCCGCCGCGAGATTGGCGTGGTCGAGCCGGGCCCTGCCGCCCCTGACCCAGGTGAAGCCCGGGGCGTAGCCCACCGCCTTGGTCGCCAGGATGACCTTGTCGCGTTTGCTGCGCGACGTGAACCACGAGCCGATGATGGCCTCGGTTCGGCCGTACGTCTCGGCGGTCGGAGGTATGGCGTACATCTCCGCCGTGTCCCAGAAGGTGACTCCCTGGTCGATGGCGTAATCCATCTGCTCGTGGCCTTCGGCTTCCGTGTTCTGCCGGCCCCAGGTCATGGTGCCGAGGCCGATGGCGGAAACGTGAAGGCCGGTGCGGCCGAGACGACGGTATTCCATGAAAAAAGGCTCCGGCTTCAACTATAAGAACAGGGTAAGCACCCCGGTGTACCCGTATAACCGGTTGTGGGAAAACTCGCCATTGGCGAAAAAACCCACCAGCGGTACATCGCCGATGGCGCGCCGGATGGTCTTCAGCTCCTCCGACTCGTCGCCGAACAGGTTCGGCCCGCGCGCCACGCAACTGACGTAGATCGCCGCCTTGGGCGGGGCCACCAGCCGCCGTTCCAACCCCGCCAGCATGCGGTTGAGGTCTTCCACGGCGGCGTTGCGGTCGCGGCGGGTGAACAGGATGGGCTGTCCCGGCTCGACCTCCTCACCGATCGCCAGATGGCCGCGCGCCGGATCGATGCCGACGATGGTGCGCACGAGATAATCCGCCGTGTCGGAGCCGGCGATGGGCAGGGCGGCGAAGATGTAGCCGGCGGTGCGGCGCAGGTCGCGGGCCAGCAACTCGCCGATGTCCTCCTTGAACACCTCCAACGCCGGGCGGCCGTCGATCCTGTGGATGACGTTGTCCTGGGATTCGGTGATGGTGCGCACCGGGCCGATGGGCTGGCAGCCCTGGGTCAGGCCGGTGGCGATGGGAACACGCCGGCTGAACAGCACGCCCGAGATGCCGTCCTCGACCACCGGCCCCTGCGCCGCCGAACCGACGGTGGTGGAGCCGGTGAATTGGACGAAGCCATGGCGGGAAGAGGCGAGGCCGCCCACCAGGAAGGCCTCGGTCGCCTCGGCGAAGGCGTCGGCCAGGGCCGGGGTTTCCGGGTTGCGCGGGTCGCCGTGGATCAGGCCGGTGGGAGGCCCCTCGGCGGCCAGCCAGTCGGCGTGGCGGCGGCGGAACGGGTCGACGTCGTCGGTGATGGACGGTACGAGGCGGAAGCTGTCGGGCGGCAGACGCGCCGCCATCACCGCCATGCCCGGCTGCATGTAAATCTCTTCGTTGCCGCCGCACACCCCCAAGCCCACCGTGCCCACCCAATGGGGAATACCGGTGATGCTCCTCAGCAGCATGAGGATGCCGGGGGCGTGATCGGCCAGATCGTCGGTGATGTAGACGAACCCCAGGTTGGCCCCGCGTACGTCGCCCAGGCGGTCGAGGCAGGCTTTGACGGTCTGGCCCCAGTCCGGGCCGGTGGCGATGGCCGCCTGGAACGGTGGTGCTACGACGACGGTCATGACGGCTGTTCTCCCGAGGATGAGGTCGGCCGCTGGGCGTACGCGTCAAGCAGACGGGTGACGTACGGCAGGATGCCGTCGATGATCGCCGTCACGCCGCGCGCGTTGGGGTGAATGCCATCCCCCTGGTTCAGCTCCGGCCGGTTCGCCGCTCCTTCCAGGAAGAAGGGGTAGAGCGGCACGCCGTACTTGCGGGCGAGATCGGGATAGATGGCATTGAAGGCGTCGGCGTACGCCCGCCCCAGGTTGGGGGCAGCGACCATGCCGGCAAGCAGTGTCGGAATTTTCTCTTCCGTCAGGCGGGCGAGGATCTGGTCGAGGTTGGCGCGAACCGCCGCCGGATCGATGCCGCGCAGCATGTCGTTGGCCCCCAACTCGACCACCGCGACGTCGGGATCGTCGCCCAGGGCCCAGTCGAGTCGCGACAGGCCCCCCGCCGTGGTGTCGCCCGACACCCCGGCGTCGATGACCTCGACCTCGTACCCCTTGTCCTTCAGCGCCTTTTCCAGCTGCCGGGTAAAGCCCTGGTCTTCCGGCAGACCGTAGCCGGCGGTCAGGCTGTCGCCGAGCGCCAGGATTCGCACGGGTTTCGCCACCGCCCCCACTCCCGCGGTTGACAACAGGAGTGCCAGGGCGGCACCCACAAATGCGTTGAAAAGCCCGCCCATGAGGCCATATCGCGGGACACGGGCCGTTTTCCGCCCGCCCCGCCGAAGTGAAAGACCCATCGCGATGTCCAGTCCTGGTGCTCAGTCCCCGATCATCGTGCTCGACGACGTCCACTTGACATTGGAGGGCGCGGCCGGAGCCGTCAACATCCTGCGCGGCATCGACCTCGGCATCGGTGCCGGCGAGATCGTCGGGGTGGTCGGGCCGTCGGGGTCGGGCAAGTCCACCATGATGATGGTGATGGCCGGGCTGGAACGGGCGACGTCGGGCAGCGTCCGCGTCGCCGGCCATGACCTCGGGCGCCTGGGCGAGGACGATCTGGCGCGATTCCGGCGCGACCACGTCGGCATCGTGTTTCAGAACTTCCATCTCGTGCCGACCATGACGGCGCTGGAGAATGTCGCCATCCCGCTGGAATTCGCCGGCCGCCGCGACGCCTTCGACGCGGCACAGGCCGGGCTGGAGGCCGTGGGGCTGGGGCACCGGATTCACCACTACCCCGGCCAACTGTCGGGCGGCGAGCAACAGCGCACGGCGCTGGCCCGCGCCTTTGCCGCCGAACCGTCGCTGCTGCTGGCCGACGAGCCCACCGGCAACCTGGACGGCGACACCGGCGCCCACATCATCAGCCTGATGTTCGATCTGGCGAAAACCAAGGGGACGACGCTGGTGCTGATTACCCATGACGCGGCGCTGGCCAAGAGGTGCGACCGGGTGGTGCGGCTGGTCGATGGATTGATCGTCGACCGGGGGGGCGCGGACGCCCGGGTCGCCGATGCCTCGGGGGTGTCGGCATGAGTCCGCTGGCGTTGCGGCTGGCCCGGCGCGAACTGCGCGGCGGGTTGAAGGGGTTTCGGATTTTCCTGGCCTGCCTGATTTTGGGGGTGGCGGCCATCGCCACCGTGCAATCGGTGGCGGGCGGTCTGCTGGGGGCGCTGGAGTCCGACGGTCGTGCCATCCTGGGCGGCGACGTGGCGTTGCGCACCATCTACCGCCCGGTCGAACCGGATCAGTTGGCGTACCTGCGGGAGCGGTCGGAGCGGCTGTCCACCACCGCCGAAATGCGCGCCATGGTGCGCGCCCTGCCCGGGGACCGCTCGACGCTGGTGGAACTGAAGGCGGTGGACGACCTCTATCCGCTGCACGGCGCGGTCACCCTGCGCGACGGTGGCGATTTCCGAACCGCCATCGCGCAGCGCGACGGCCGCTGGGGCGTGGTGGTCGAGGACACGGTGCTCGACCGCCTGGATCTCAAGGTCGGCGACACCCTGCGGCTGGGCGAGGCCGGCGTGACCATCCGGGGGATCATCGCCCGCGAGCCCGACCGCGCCGGCGGCGGCGCCTTCACCCTGGGGCCGCGCCTGCTGATGGATCTGGAGGCCCTGCCCGCCACCGGCCTGATCCAGCCGGGCAGCATGGTCTATTGGAACTATCGCCTGGACCTTCCGCGCGGCACGTCGCTGGAAGCATGGAAGACCGCGCTGGAGGCCCGCTGGCCCGAGGCGCCGTGGCGCCTGCGCGACTTCACCAACGCCGCCCCGCAGATCGCCCAGTTCATCGACCGCATGGCCTTGTTCCTGACGCTGGTCGGGTTGACGGCCTTGCTGGTCGGCGGAGTGGGCGTGGGCAACGCCGTGCGCGCGTGGCTGGACGGCCGGCTTGCCACCATCGCCACGCTGAAATGCCTGGGCGCCTCCGGCCGGCTGGTGTTCCAGGTCTACCTCATCCAGGTGCTGGCGCTGGCCGGGGTCGGCATCCTGGCCGGGCTGGCGCTGGGCGCGGTGGCGCCGCTGATGGTCGGCCGCGTGCTGGAGGGGGTGCTGCCGATCAGCACCCGCATCGGCGTCTATCCCGGCGGGCTGGCGCTGGCCGGCGCCTTCGGTCTTTTGACCGCGCTGACCTTTTCGTTGTGGCCGCTGGGGCGTGCCCGCGAGGTGGCGCCGGTCGCGCTGTTCCGCGACGTGATCGCCCCGATCCAGGGCCATCCCGGCGCCCCCGCGATCGCCGCGACGGCCCTAGCGGCCCTGGCGCTGGCCGGGCTGGCGGTGACGAGCGCCTATAACAAGCCGTTCGCCGCGTGGTTCGTGGTGGGCTCGGCCCTGACGCTGGGCGCCTTCCGGCTGGCGGCCTGGCTGGTCACCCGGGCGGCGGCGCGCGCCGGGCGGCCGCGCCATCCCGGGCTGCGGCTGGCGCTGGCCAACCTGCACCGGCCGGGCAACCCCACCGGCAGCGTGGTGCTCTCGCTGGGGCTGGGGTTGACGGTGCTGGTGGCGGTGTCGCTGATCGAGGGCAACTTCGCCCGGCAGGTCACCGACCGCCTGCCGAGGAACGCGCCGTCCTTCTTCTTCGTCGATATCCAGCCGGACCAGTTCGATGCCTTCCGCCAGACGGTGCGCTCGGTGCCCGGGGCCGGTGACCTGGAATGGGTGCCGTCGCTGCGCGGCCGCATCGCCGGGATCAACGGCAAGGACGCCGAACAGGCGCTGGTCAGTCCCAACCACGCCTGGGTGCTGCGCGGCGACCGGGGCCTGACCTACACCGCCCGCCCGCCCGCCGGGCGCGACGACGTGGTCGCCGGCCAGTGGTGGCCCGAGGATTACCGAGGACCGCCGTTGCTCGCCGTGGCCGACGACGTCGCCAAGGCCTTCGGCATCGGCGTGGGCGACGAGATCGCCATCAATGTCCTGGGCCGCAACGTCCGGGGCAAGGTGGCGGTGGTGCGCGACATCGACTTCTCGACGATGGCCATCAACTTCGCCCTGACCTTCTCGCCCGGCGTGCTGGAGAAGGCACCGCAGACCTTCCTGGCCACCGTCCACGCCATCCCGGCCGCCGAACCGGCGATCCAGCGGGCGGTGGTGGACCGCTTCCCCAACGTCACCACCATCCGCATCAAGGACGCGCTGGCCACCGTCAACGGCATGCTGGCCAACATCGGCGCCGCCGTGCGCGTTACCGCCGCCATCACCCTGGTGGCGGGCACCCTGGTGCTGGCCGGCGCCATTGCCGCCGGCCACCGCCGTCGCGTTTACGACGCCGTGGTGCTGAAGGTGCTGGGCGCCACCCGCGCGGACGTGGCGCGGGCCTTCTTGATGGAGTATGGCCTTTTGGGCATCATCACCGCCGCGATCGCGGCGGCGCTCGGCACCTTGACCGCCTGGGCGGTGTTGACGCGGGTAATGCACTGGCCCTGGGAGTTCATCCCATCGGCCGTCACTACCACGGCGCTGCTGTCCACCGCCATCACGCTCGCCTTCGGTTTCATGGGCACTTGGGCCGCCCTGGGCCAGCCGGCGGCGCCGTTGTTGCGCAATGAGTAGATTTTCGGCGTATGTCTGCGTAGATATACGTATCGGGATGCTAAATTTACTCGATCGAGCCCATCCAGAGTCCGATTCCGGTTGAACAAGCCGCCCGCTTTCCCAATATGAAGACCTGACGACTCTCACTGACGTTTTCGAGGGAAGCTATGGCATACGGACCGTTCAATCGCATCGCGACCCCGGGCCGCGCGATCGATCAGGCCCAGTACGACGAAGGCCTGCGCCAGCATATGCTGCGCGTCTACAACTACATGACGACCGGCTTGGTGCTGACCGGACTGGTGGCCTTCCTTACCGCCAGCTCCCCGGCGATGATGCAGGTGATCTTCGGCACGCCGCTGAAGTGGGTGGTCATGCTGGCGCCGCTGGGCTTCGTCTTCTTCCTGTCGGCGCGCATCCACGCCCTGTCGGCGTCCACCGCGCAGATGGTGTTCTTCGCCTACTCGGCGGTGATGGGCCTGTCGCTGGCCGCGATCTTCCTGGTGTTCACCGGGGCGAGCATCGCGCAGGTCTTCTTCATCACCGCGGGCATGTTCGCCGGCACCAGCCTGTGGGGCTATACGACCAAGCGGGACATGTCCCGTATGGGCGGGTTCCTGTTCATGGGGCTGATCGGCATCATTATCGCCACCATCGTGAACATCTTCCTGGCCTCCAGCGCCCTGCACTTCGCCATCTCGGTGATCGGCGTGCTGGTGTTCACGGGCCTCACCGCCTATGACACTCAGCGGATCAAGGAGACTTACGACGAGGGTTGGGGCACGGAGTCCAACAACAAGCTCGCCGTGATGGGCGCCTTGTCGCTCTACCTGGACTTCATCAACATGTTCACGTTCATGCTGCAGCTGTTCGGTCAGAACCGCGAGTAAGCATCCGAACCGGATAATCGCTTGAGACCGCCCGGAGCCCTGCTCCGGGCGGTTTTGTTTTGGGCTATCGTGAGTGGCTGCTAAATTACCCTTGTCGCTTCACTCACCCGATGCCGCCATGCCCCTGTCGTTCCTGTCCAGCATCCGTGTCCTCGACCTCAGCCAGTATATCCCCGGTCCCTACTGCGCCCAGGTTCTGGCCGATCTGGGGGCGACGGTGGTCAAGGTGGAGCCGCCGGCCGGCGATCCCATGCGCCGCTTCGACCCGCCCGACCCCGATGGGTTGCCACCGGCCTACAAGCTGATCAACGCCGGCAAGACCGTCACCCTCATCGATCTCAAATCGGACGAGGGGCGGGCGCGGTTCGAGAAGCTGTTGATCAGGGCCGACGTGCTGGTGGAGAGCTTCCGCCCCGGCACGCTGGAGCGGCTGGGTTTCGGCCGGGCGCGGGTGGAGGCGCTCAATCCCCGTCTG
>DASPMK010000480.1:0-9374 GCA_035627075.1 Azospirillaceae bacterium | reverse complement strand
GGCCGGCATGAACCGGCAGGCCCGCCGGCTTGTCGAGGATCAGCATCATGCCGTCGCGGTAGATGAGGCGGGCCTGGATTTCTTCGGGGGACATGGAGAGTGCGCTTCCAAAAAAAAGACCGTCCCCCGCGAGGAGACCCGCGAGGGACGGCGTCGATGCTTACCTTACATAGGCAACGTGAGGCTCGATATCAGCCCAGCTTCATTTCCTGGAAGAAGTCGTTGCCCTTGTCGTCGCAGATGATGAAGGCCGGGAAGTCCTCGACCTCGATCCGCCAGACGGCTTCCATCCCTAAGTCCTCGAAGTCGAGGCATTCGACCTTCTTGATGCAGTCCTGGGCCAGACGCGCCGCCGCACCACCGATCGAGCCGAGATAGAAGCCGCCGTGCTTCTTGCATGCCTCGCGCACCTCGGGGCTGCGGTTGCCCTTGGCGACCATCACCATCGAGCCGCCGAGCCCCTGGAACTGATCGACGAAGCTGTCCATGCGGCCGGCGGTCGTCGGGCCGAACGAACCGGAGGCGAAGCCGGTCGGGGTCTTGGCCGGACCCGCGTAGTAGATGGGGTGGTTCTTGAAGTAGTCCGGCAAGGTTTCGCCGGCCTGGAGCTTGGCGCGGATGCGGGCGTGCGCCAGATCGCGGGCCACGATCATCGGCCCGGTCAGCGAAACGCGGGTCTTGATCGGGAACTTCTTCAGTGTGGCCAGGATGTCGGCCATCGGCTGGTTCAGGTCGATCTTGACCACTTCCCCGGCAAGCTGGTCGCCGCCGATTTCCGGCAGGAAACGGGCCGGATCGGTTTCCAACTGCTCCAGGAAGATGCCGTCCCGGGTGATCTTGCCCACCGCCTGTCGGTCGGCCGAGCAGGACACGCCGATGCCGATCGGCATGGAGGCGCCGTGGCGCGGCAGGCGGATGACGCGGACGTCGTGGCAGAAGTACTTGCCGCCGAACTGGGCGCCGATGCCCATGTCCTGGGTCAGCTTGTGGATCGCCTTTTCCATTTCCAGATCACGGAAGGCGTGGGCATTCTCCGAGCCCTGGGTCGGCAGGGTGTCGAGATAGCGGGCCGAGGCCAGCTTGACCGTCTTCAGGTTCAGCTCGGCCGAGGGGCCGCCGATCACGATCGCCAGATGGTACGGCGGGCAGGCGGCGGTGCCGAGCGAGCGGATCTTGTCCTCGATGAACGGCAGCAGACGGTCGGGCGCCAGGACCGAGGGGGTGGCCTGGACCAGATAGGTCTTGTTGGCCGAACCGCCGCCCTTGGCCATGAACAGGAACTTGTAGGCGTCCTCACCCTCCTCGTAGATGTCGATCTGGGCGGGGAGGTTGTTGCGGGTGTTCTTCTCCTCGTACATCGACAGAGGAGCCAACTGGCTGTAGCGCAGGTTCTTCTTGAGGTAGGCGTCGCGCGCCCCCTCGCTGAGCGCCTGCACGTCGGCGCCCTTGGTCCACACCCGGCGGCCCTTCTTGCCCATGATGATGGCGGTGCCGGTATCCTGGCACATCGGCAGGGTGCCGGCCGAGGCGATGTTGGCGTTCTTCAGGAGATCAAGCGCCACGAACTTGTCGTTGGCCGAGGCTTCCGGGTCGTCGAGGATGGCGCGGACCTGCTCCAGATGCCTGGTGCGCAGCAGGTGGTTGATGTCGATGAACGCCTGTTCGGCGAGAAGACGCAGACCCTCCGGCTCGACCTTCAGGACTTCCTCGCCATCGAATTCGGCGATGGAGACATGGTCCGAGGTGAGCTTGCGGTAGGGGGTGTCGTCCTTGCCCAGGGGGAACATGGTGTAGGGGGAGATATCGTCGGCCATCGAGAGCACGCTCCTCGCAATCCGTGATCTCCGCCGTGTCGGCGGGTGCGTGGGCACCGTTATACACCGACCTGCCGGAGGTACAACGTTCGGAGCGGGAACGGGCGGGATTTGGCGTCACCGTCGGGTCCGAGCCTCGCGCAGGTATTCGGCGATGGTTATTTGAAGCTCCGGCGGCTGGACCGGCTTGTGCAGCAACTCAAGCCCGCTCGCCCTGGCCTCGCGCAGGCGGTCCGGCCCGGTGTCGCCGGTGATCAGGATGCTGGGGATGAGACGGTCGAACAATTGGCGGATGTGCTGGATCGCCTCCGTCCCGGTATGGCCGCCGCGCAGACGGTAGTCGGCGAGGATGATGTCGGGGGGGCGATGAGCCTCTTTCAGAATGCCGATTGCCTCCTCCTCCGAACTGGCGGCCAGCACGTCGTATCCCCACGCCTCAAGGACCATCTGGAGGCCTTTGAGGACGTATGCCTCGTCGTCGATAACCAGAATGGTTCCTTTGTCCCGGCTCGCGGACAGGACATCCGGGGCGCGCATGCTTTCGACGTTGCGGCTTCTGTTGTACCCGACGAGGGGAACCTCGATGGCGAAGACGGAGCCCTTGCCCTCGCGGGACCGCAGGGTGACCGGCAGGTCCAGCAGGCTGGCCAGCCGTTTGACGATCGCCAATCCCAGGCCGAGACCCTGGGCGCGATCCCGTTCGGGATTGCCGATCTGGTAGAATTCCTGGAAGATATCCTGGCGCCGGTCGGTGGGAATGCCGACGCCCGAATCCCAGACTTCGATGCGCAACGCGTTGTGAGCGCGGCGGCAGCCGATGACGATGCCGCCCGTGTGGGTGTAGCGCACCGCGTTTGAGACGAAGTTCCGCAGGATGCGCCCCAGCAACGTGGGATCGCTGCGGATGATGGCCGAACTGAGCACGTTCCTCAACCGCAGCTTCTTGTCCGCCGCCAGAGGGGCGAACTCGGCGGTGACCTGTTCCAGGAGTGCCGCGAGCGAAAAGTTGGTTTCCCGCGGCGTCACGATGCCGGCGTCGAGACGCGACACGTCCAGGAGCGAGTCGAGCAGGACGTTGAGCGAGGCGAGCGACTCCCGGAGGTCCGACAGCACGGGCCGGGCCGCAGGGTCCTGGACCCGGTCGGACAGGGCGGTCGCGAAGAACACCAGTGCCTGGACGGGCTGCCGCAGATCGTGGCTGGCGGCGGCCAGGAACTTGGACTTGGCGATATTGGCGCGTTCGGCCTCCTCCTTGGCCGTCCGCAGGGCCTCTTCGGCCTGTTTGCGATCGGTCATGTCGCGGGCGACCCGCACGAAACCGCGCATCTGCCGGTGCTCGTCCCATAGTGGTGTGATGACCACATGCGCCCAGAAGAGGGAACCGTCCTTGCGAAGCCGCCAGCCTTCGCCTTCATACCGGCCATTCTCCCGAACCAGGGCAAGCGCCGCATCCGCGCCGTCCATGGCTTCGGAGGGGTACAGCTTCGACATGGGTTGTCCGATAATCTCTTCCGCCGACCAGCCGTAGATACGCTCGCCCCCTGTGCTCCAGCTGACGATACGGCCATCGATGTCGAGCCAGGTGATGGCGTAGTCCCGGACGTTCTCGATCAGCAGGCGGAAGCGCTCCTCGCTGTGGCGCAGTTCCTCCTCGGTCTTCTTGCGCTCGGAGATGTCGCGGACGATGCCGGTGAAGAAGCGGGTGCCGCTGACCACGGCCTCGCCGACGGAAAGCTCCAGGGGGAAGACGCTGCCGTCCTTGCGCAGCCCCTGCACCTCCCGGCCGATGCCGATGATCTTGCGCTCCCCGGTCTGCCGGTAGTTGGCGAGGTATTCGTCGTGGGCGCTGCGGTACGGTTCGGGCATCAGCATCTTGACATTGCGGCCGACCACCTCGGCCGCCCCATAGCCGAAGAGGTGTTCGGCGGCGGCGTTCAGGCTGAGCACAGAGCCGTGCTCGTCGATGGTGATGATGCCGTCCACGGCGGTTTCCAGGATGGCGCGGGTCTGGGCCTCGCTTTCGCGCAACTGCCGTTCGGCCCGCTTGCGCTCGGAGATGTCGCGCACGACGCCGGCGAACAGGCGCCGGCCGCGGTTCCGGTTCTCGCCGACCGCGAGGTCGAGCGGAAAGGTGGAGCCGTCCTTGCGCTGGCCGATCACCTCGCGCCCGATGCCGATGATTTTGGGCTTGTTGGTCGCCTTGTAGGCCGCGATGTACCCGTCGTGCTCGCTCCGGTACGGTTCCGGCATGAGCAGGCTGACGTTGCGGCCGAGGACTTCCCGTGCCTCATAGCCGAAAATGCGCTCGGCGGCGGGGTTGAAGTTTTCGATGATGCCGGCGTCGTTGATGGTGACGATCCCGTCGACGGCCGCTCCCAGGATCGCCTCGGCCTGGCCGTGAGAATGGCCAAGAGCCTTTCGCGCCGCTTGCAGCTTCCAGATCAGGAAGCCGATGACGATCCATGACAAAAGAACAGCCGCGAAGGCGATCTGGATCAGGTAGGCATCACCCGGTTGCATCGGAATAGCCCCTCCCGGAGATTAGGCAATATGACGATGAGCTATCCGCGTCTTATCACCATCGATGGGATGTTGGCAGTTGCCACGAGGGTGTAACTCGATGTGGCGGGGTAGTTCTGGTGTGGTGGAACACCGGCAAGAAAAAGGCCCCCCGACGCGAACGTCGAGGGGGCCCAGTCTGAGGAAGTCAGTACAACACGCAATTTAGCGCGAAAATGAGGATCAGCCAGTGGCGCGGCGTCGTCCTTTCGGCAGGAACGCCTCGTCCACGTAGGCGAGAAGGTTGGTGAGGACCGCATCGGGCGGATTAGCGCCGGTGTCGAGCACCACCTCCGGCGCGTCCGGCTCCTCGTAGGGGGCCGAGATGCCGGTGAACTCCGGCAAGGCGCCGGCGCGGGCCTTCTTGTACAGCCCCTTGGGATCGCGGGACTCGCAGATGGCGAGATCGGCCTTGACATAGATTTCGTGGAAGTACTCGCCACCGATGTCGCGGGCGCGGGTGCGGTCGTCGCGGGTGGGGGAGATGAAGGCCGTGACCACGATCATGCCGGCCTCGGCGAACAGCCGCGCCACATGCGCCACGCGGCGCAGGTTCTCGCTGCGATCCTTGCCGGAGAAGCCCAGGTCCTCGTTCAGGCCCTGGCGCACGCCGTCGCCGTCCAGCACGAACACCTGGCAGCCGCGACGGAACAACTCCTTCTCCAGGGCCATGGCCACCGTGGATTTGCCGGCGCCCGACAGGCCGGTCAGCCACAAGATGCCGCCTTTGTGGCCGTTGAGCGCGGCGCGGGCGTCCGGCGTGACCTCGTGGGCCACGGCGTACAGGTTGCGCTGGGCCTCGGCCTGCGCCGCGTCCGGCGCCTCGATGATGCAGCCGCCGACGATATCGTAGCCATCCACGAGCACGCCGCGCCCGGTGCGCGGCAGCATGTCGAAGCCGTCCACCGCCAGCGGCGTGCGGCTGGCCAGCACCACCTCGGCCACCTCGTTGCGGCGGACCTCGTCGCGCTGGGCTCCGGAGAGGTCTTCCACGTCGATGACGCGCTCGATGGCCTCGACCGTGACCTGATGCTCGGCGGTGGCGAGCTTGAGGGTATAGCGGCTGCCGACCCGGATCGGGTTGTGGCCCAGCCAGAACAGGCGGGCCTTCAGCGAGCGGGTTTCCACCGGCCGCGTTTCGGCCAGGGAGGCGACGTGGCCGCGCTCGACGAAGATGGGATGGTCGAGCGTGATGGCCACCGACTGGCCGGCAGACGCCGCCACGCGCTCGGCGTCGACGTTCCAGGTTTCGATGCTGGCGACCTTGGCGGTCTTGCCGGTGGGGGCGAAGTACAGGGTGTCGCCCACCTTCAGCCGGCCGCTTTCGATGCGCCCGGCGATCAGACGGCGGTCGTCGAACTTGTAGACGTCCTGCACCGGAAGGCGCAGCGGCTGGTCGACCAGGGCGGGCGCCGGGGTGAAGGCGTCCAGCGCCTCGGTGATGGTCGGGCCGTCGTACCAGGCCATCTGGCGGCAGCGCTCGGCAATGTTGTTGCCGTGGCGGGCCGAGATGGGGATGACGGCCTGCGGCGTCACGCCGATCTCCGCGAGGTAGTTGCGGATCTGGGTTTCCACCTCGCGGAAGCGGGTTTCACCGAACTCCACCGCGTCCATCTTGTTGACCGCTACCGCCACCTGCCGCACGCCCAGCAGGTGCAGCAGATAGGCGTGGCGGCGGGATTGCTCCAGCACGCCTTCCAGGGCGTCGATCACCAGCAGGGCGCCTTCGGCCGAGGCGGCGCCGGTGACCATGTTCTTCAAGAACTCCTTGTGGCCCGGCGCGTCGATGATGACGTAGCCGCGCGTGGCGGTCTTGAAGCGGACCTGGGTGGTGTCGATGGTGATGCCCTGGTCGCGCTCGGCCTGGAGCGCATCCATGACGAAGGACCATTCGAAGGGCATGCCGCGCCGGCGGCTCATCTCGCGCACGGCTTCGACCTTGCCCTCGGGCAGGGAGCCGGTGTCGTGGAGCAGGCGCCCGACCAGGGTGGACTTGCCGTGGTCGACGTGGCCGACGATGACGATGGGCAGTTGCCGCTCGGCGGTGATGATGGGGGAGATGGCGTTCATGGCGGTGTCCGGGGGCTTCTGAGAGGTCGGCGGGCGTTCGGGCAGGTGCGGGGGATCACATGTATCCCTCGGCGCGCAGCCGCTCGAATGCGTCCTCGGACACCTTGTCCTGGGCGCGGCCGGCGCGTTCGGATGTCCGGGTGCCATCCAGCTCGGCGATGATGTCGTCGACGGTGGCGGCGTTGGACTGGATCGTCAAGGTGCAGGGCGCGCAGCCCAGCGACCGGTAGCGCTGGCCGTTCTTCGAGAAGTACAGATCCACCACCGGGATGTTCTCGCGCTTGATGTAGTGCCAGATGTCCACCTCGGTCCAATGCAGAAGCGGGTGGATGCGGACGTGGGTTCCGGGCGGGAAGGTGGTGTTGAACTGGTCCCAGAACTCCGGCGGCTGGTCCTTGAAGTTCCACTCGGCGTTGAGGCCGCGCGGGGAGAATACGCGCTCCTTGGCGCGGGTGCCGTCCTCGTCGCGGCGGATGCCGGCCAGCACGCCGGTAAAGCCGTGCTTGGCGAGCAGCGCCTTCAGCCCCTCGGTCTTCAGCGCGGTGCAGCAGGTGATACGGCCGCGATCCGGTCCCATGCCCTGGTTCAGCGCCTCGCGATTCTCGCCGACGATCATGTCGAGCTTCCACTCCTTCGCCATCCGGTCGCGGAACTCGATCATCTCCGGGATCTTGTGATTGGTGTCGACGTGCAGCACCGGGAACGGCACATGGCCCAGGAACGCCTTGCGGGCCAGCCACAGCATGACATTCGAGTCCTTGCCGATCGACCACAGCATGGCGAGCTTGTCGATGCGGTTGAAGGCTTCGCGCAGGATGTAGACGCTCTGGTCTTCGAGGGCGTCGAGATGGGAGGAAATGTGGCTCATATGTCGGCGCCGTTGTTCTGAGAGCGGGAGGGGCGGTGAATGCCGCATTCGGTCTTGGCCATGCCGGCCCATCGGCCCGAGCGGGGATCGGCCCCCGGCTCGACGCGGGCCGAACAGGTATAGCAGCCTACCGACGGAAAGCCATCGGCCTCCAGCGGGTGGCGGGGCAGGGCGCGGCGGGTGAACTCCAGGTCCAGGCGTTCACGATCCCACAGCGCCAGCGGGTTGATCTTGATGTGTCCTTCTTCCGACGCCTCGATTCCCGGGATGGCGGCGCGGGTGGAGGACTGGAAGCGCTTGCGTCCCGAGATCCAGGCGTCGAATTCCTTCAGCGCCTTGTCCAATGGCGCCACCTTGCGCACGCCGCAACAGCCGTCGACGTCGCGGTTCCACAGCATGCCGTCGGAATCGAGGCGGGACAGGGCGCCGGGGTCCGGGCGGATGGTGCGCACGTCGGTCAGGCCAAGTCGCGCGACCAACTGGTCACGGTAGCGCAGCGTTTCGCCGAACAGCTTGCCGGTGTCGATGAAAAGCACGGGAACCGCCGGATCGGCCTCCGCCGCCAGGGCCAGCAACACCGCCGACTCGGTCCCGAAGGACGACACCAGCGCGATGCGGCCGGGAAATTCGGTTTTGATCAGGGGACGCAGGAAATCGGCGCCGTCCAGCCCGGCGTAGCGCGCGGCCAGCAGCTTGGCGCGCTCTTCCGGCTTTGATCGGGACGTTGCCGTGAGGGGGGAAGGAGCTAACATCGACGGTAATCACTCGGGTCTGGTGTAGAACCTCTTGAATCACACTTTAGTTCAACTTCCGCGAAGGCACAATGGCAATGTGGAAATGTATTTTATGTCGAGTAAAGTAATAGAGAAAAGTAAAATCTATTCATCAAGTAGAGTTTCGGGGGTGGAGGGACTGGTCCGAACGGCGAGGAATGCCCACCTTTCCGCCATGACAAACGATACCGAAGAAAACTCGTTCGGCGGGCGGATCGCCCGTTATGCGCGCGTTTCCGGTGCGATGGGGGGCTTGGCGGCCCGCATGGCCGGCGAACGCTTTCTGGGAATGAAGATGGAGCGCGCCGAGCAGGCGGCGGAACTGCGCGCGGCCCTGGGCGGCCTGAAAGGGCCGTTGATGAAGGTGGCGCAAATCCTGTCCACCATCCCGGACGCCCTGCCGCGCGAATACGTGGCCGAGCTGTCGCAGCTCCAGGCCGATGCGCCGTCCATGGGCTGGCCGTTCGTCAAGCGTCGGATGTCGGCCGAGTTGGGGACGGACTGGCAAAGGAAGTTCGCCCGATTCGAACACCTCGCCACGGCCGCCGCGTCGTTGGGGCAGGTGCACCGGGCGCAGGGACTGGATGGCCGGGCGTTGGCCTGCAAGCTCCAGTATCCGGACATGCAGTCCGCCGTGGAGGCGGACTTGAGCCAGCTCCGCCTGATTTTCGCGCTGTTCGAGCGATACGACAACGCCGTTTCCACCCGGCAGATCCACGCCGAAGTGTCGGCCCGCCTGAGGGAGGAGTTGGATTACGACCGCGAGGCCCGGCACATGGCATGCTATCGCGACATGCTGGGAGGCGAGGCGGGGGTGTTCGTGCCCGAAGTGGTGCCCGAGTTGTCCACCCGCCGGCTGTTGACCATGTCGTGGCTGGACGGCGCCAAGCTGATGGATTTCATCCGCTCCCCGGAAGGGCAGAGCCGGGAAGCGCGCAACCGCGTCGCCTACAACATGTTCCGGGCGTGGTATGTGCCCTTGTACTTCTACGGCTTCATCCACGGCGACCCGCACTTGGGCAATTACACGGTGCGGCCCGACCGCTCCATCAACCTGTTGGACTTCGGTTGTATCCGCGTTTTCCCGCCGCGTTTCGTCGCCGGGGTGATCGATCTCTATTTCGGTCTGCGCGACGGCCAGGAGGAGCGGGTGGTCGAGGCCTATCGCTCCTGGGGTTTCCAGAATCTGAACCGGGAGATGGTGGACACGCTGAACCTGTGGGCGCGGTTCGTCTACGGCCCGATCCTGGAGGACCGTACCCGGCGCATCGGGGAAACCTCCAGCGCCAA
>DASPMK010000479.1:0-24263 GCA_035627075.1 Azospirillaceae bacterium | reverse complement strand
CTCGGTGGACCGCCAGGGCGAAGACGGCTTCGGTGCCGAAGAGAATGAAAAGAAGGTCGAGCGCGCGCTGGTGGCCGCCACCGGCACCATCCGCACCAGCCTTTACGAGGCGGGCGTGTCCGCCGGGGTGCCGGTGCCGCTGATGATGGCGTTGATTCGCGCCTACTCCTACGACGTCGATTTCCAGCGCGATCCCCAGCCCGGCGACACCTTCGCGATTCTGTTCGAGCGCTATGTCACGGGGGATGGCGCCATCGCCCGTGACGGCGATCTGCTCTATGCCGAACTGACGCTTACCGGCAAGGTCAAGCCCATCTACCGCCAAGCGTTGCGCGGCGGCAAGGTTGACTACTTCAACCGCCAAGGCGAAAGCGTGCGCAAGGCGCTGCTGCGCACGCCCATGGACGGAGCCAAACTGACGTCCAGCTTCGGCATGCGCCGCCACCCCATCCTGGGCTATTCCAAGATGCACAAGGGTGCCGATTTCGGCGCCCCAACCGGCACGCCCATTTTCGCCGCCGGCAACGGCGTGATCGAAGAGGCTGGTCCCAAGGGAGCCTATGGCAACTACATCCGCGTCCGTCACAACGCGGAGATCTCCACCGCTTACGCCCATATGAGCCGATTCGCCCGCGGTACTCAGCGGGGCGTACGGGTGGACCAGGGTGACGTAATCGGCTACGTCGGCTCCACCGGCCGCTCCACCGGCGCGCATCTGCATTACGAGGTGCTGAAAGGCAACCAACAGGTCAACCCGATGAGCGTCAATCTGCCCATCGGCAAGAGGTTGGAGGGCAAGGAACTGGCCGCTTTCCAGAAGACGGTGCGCGAGTTGGACCTGGAGTTCGCGCGGGCGCGGCCCGACCGGCAGGTCGCCGAGAAAGCCGGCGCGAAGGGAGAAACGGTCTGCGGGGCCAAGGCCACCTGTTGAAGGACGGCTTGCCGGATCACCTGGGGCGGGTCATCTGTTAAAGGATGGACGCGGCGAAACGGCCGCCCGCCTTTTCGACTCGATGATACCGATCCGCACCTCCGCCCCCCGGTACGGGCCACCAACGGTGGCCCTCGCCCTGATCGCCACCAACGTCGTGGTCTTCCTGGTCCAGACGACGCTACCGGAGCCTGCGTCCTTCGCCCTGGTGGCCCATTATGCCCTGGTACCGCTGCGCTATTCCGATCCTCGCTGGGCATTGGCGGTGGGGCTCGATCCTTCCGACCGCCTGCCGCTGCTGACCAACATCTTCATGCATGGCGGCTGGTTGCACTTGATTGCCAACATGTGGACGCTGTGGCTGTTCGGCGCCGCCGTCGAAGGCCGGATGGGCCGGTTTCGCTTCCTGCTGTTTTATATCCTGTGTGGCGTGCTGGCGAGTTGGGTCCACATGTCCGTTTACCCCGACAGCCGCGTGCCGGCGCTGGGCGCGTCGGGCGCCATCGCCGCGGCGATGGGCGCACACATCACCCTGTTTCCGCGCGCGCGGGTGCTCCTCCTGGTGCCGATCCTGTTCATCCCGCTATTTTTCCCCGTGCCGGTACTGGTCTATGCCGGGCTGTGGTTCGCCTTGCAGGTGATGCAGGGAGCGGGCGACCTGTTGCAGCCCACCCTGGGCGGCGGGGTGGCGTGGTGGGCGCACATCGGCGGATTCGTCGCGGGGCTGGTAGCGGTGCGCTTCATTGCCCCACCCGACAACAAGGGACCGTGGGGATCACGCCCGATACGGGGGATTGACGTCTAGGGTCTTGTCTGACGGCCATTCGCCGCCATTTCCGGAGAGTCCTTCGACGCCCGGACATCAAGCAGGGCCTAATCGCGCCGTTCGCGCAGCATGGACTTGATGGCACGAGCCAGGGCTTCGATGTTTTGCTCGCTTTGATCGGCGAAGGACTTGATCTTGTTGGCGGCGTTGCGGGTTTCGCGGTTGGACATCGCCTGATCGATCTGGTCCTCGATAGTGGGTTCATCTCCGGCGGAAACACGGGACACGGCCAGCGCGCCGCCGCCCCCTTTACCGCCGGATGCGGCCGGTGTCGGCAGGGCCTTGGGTCCCGCCGCCGGGGCAGCCTTGCCGGGCTTCTTTTTGCCAAACATTGCCTCACCTCTCTTTCGAGAACGCCTGGGGTCGTCATTCTACGTGGGGAATGCCTGCCGAGCCAGCCGGAACGGTGAGGCCGGAAGACGGTTGTTGCGGCAAAACGCGGATATCACGGCATAGCGGAGCAACGCCATGGCCCACGAACCAAAAGCCAACGACTGGAAAGTGATCGAGAAGCAGGCGAGTGGCAGGAAAACCGTCTACGTCGTCGAGCACATCGATACGGGCGAGGTGGAGCGGGTTGCCGCGAAACGTTCGCTTGAAGTGGGCGAACACCTCGCGGAGGCCGATTTCACCCGGATCAACGCCGAGGTATGATACGGGCGGCGTTTGAAGGCTTCCATGATTTGCCGCCCGTATCCCCTTGTCGATCAAGGCCACGGTTCGCGGATGATGAAAGCGATCATCCGCGAACCGTGGACTCTGAAAATAAGGAAAGGCGACAGCCGAAGCTGCCGCCCTCCTCTTTTCGTCAGTGGCAAGGGGCTTACGCCGCGGCGTTGATACCGGCGGCCTTGACCTTGTCGTCCACCTGATCGGCGAACTGCTCGAAGTTGGCCGAGAAGCGACGAGCCACCTCGCGGGCAGTTTCGTCGTACGCCTTCTTGTCCTTCCAGGTGTTCTTCGGCTGCAGCACTTCGCTCGGCACTTCCGGGCACGACTCCGGCACGTACAGGCCGAAGTTCGGGTCCTGGCTGTGCGAGGACGAGGCCAGATCACCCTCCAGAGCCGCGCGGATCAGAGCACGGGTGTAGGCGATCTTCATGCGCGAGCCCGTACCGTACGCGCCCCCCGACCAGCCGGTGTTGACCAGCCAGCAATTGGCGCCGTGCTTGGCGATCTTCTCGCCCAGGAGCTTGGCGTAGACCGATGGGTGACGCGGCATGAACGGCGCGCCGAAGCAGGTGGAGAAGGTGGCCTGCGGCTCGGACACGCCCTTTTCGGTGCCGGCGACACGCGCGGTGTAGCCCGACAGGAAGTGGTACATCGCCTGATCCGGCGTCAGCTTGCTGATCGGCGGCAGCACGCCGAAGGCGTCGGCCGTCAGCATGATGATGTTGGCCGGGGCCGGGCCGATGCCCGTCTCGCTGACGTTCGGGATGAACTCCAGCGGGTAGGAGGCGCGGGTGTTCTCGGTATAGCGATCGTCGTCGAGGTCCAACTCGCCGGTGGTCGGGTCCATCACCACGTTCTCCAGCACGGTGCCGAAGCGCTTGGTAGTGGCGTAGATTTCCGGCTCGGCCTTCGGGTCGAGACGGATGACCTTGGCGTAGCAACCGCCCTCGAAGTTGAAGACCGAGGTTTCCGACCAGCCGTGCTCGTCGTCACCGATCAGGGTGCGGGAGCCGTCGGCCGACAAGGTGGTCTTGCCGGTGCCGGACAGGCCGAAGAACACCGCCGCGTCACCCTTCGCGCCGACGTTGGCGGAGCAGTGCATCGGCAGCACACCTTTGGCCGGCAGGATATAGTTCATCACGCCGAAGATCGACTTCTTGATCTCTCCAGCATAGGAGGTGCCGCCGATCAGGACCAACCGCTTGGTGAAGTTCACCAGGACGAACACGTCCGAGCGGGTGCCGTCGCGCTCCGGGTCGGCCTTGAGGTCCGGCACCTGGATCACGGTGAAGGCCGGCTCGAACTCCTTGCGGTCTTGATGGGCCGGGCGGATGAACATGTTCTGGGCGAACAGGTTGTGCCAGGCGTGCTGGGTGATGATGCGCACCGGCAGGCGGTACTCCGGGTCGGCGCCGGCGTACAGGTCCTGGACAAACACGTCGCGGCCCTGGAGATAGGCGGCGACGCGCCCGTGCATGCGGTCGAACGCCTCCGGGGTGAACGGCCGGTTGACGTTGCCCCACCAGACATCCTTCTCGGTGGTTTCGTCCTTTACGGTAAACTTGTCGTTCGGGGAGCGGCCGGTATGGCTACCGGTCAACGCCACGATCGCGCCCCCCTTGGACAGGACGACCTCTCCCCGACGCAGCGCCTGTTCATAGAGGGCCGGGACGCTCAGGTTCCAGTGGGCGGCCTTCAGGTTGGCAAGGCCGACCTTGTCCAGGCCGTAGCTGCTGATGGCAGGTCCGTATTGCTCCACGTCAATCGTCTCCGTTCGAAACAGGCAACCTTATTCAGGCGATTCCCGGTTGCCGCGCATCATTCGGGAGGAGCCGCCGCGGCTTCGGCTCCATCCTCCAGTTGTCGGCGGGCCTTGTGGACCAGCCGCACCAGTTCGGCCCGCGCGCTTTCCGCGTCACGCGCGATCCGTTCAAAATTCACTCGCGCCACGACACCGCCCCGACGCAGATCGCACCCTTCCGGGTCAAGACCGATCATCCGCCAGTCGGAGCCGGCCAACCCCAGGAGCGCCTGAGCATACAGGCGCACGGCGTCCGCGTGATCCTGGTTCATGTGCGCCACGATGTCGCCCTCGACGTTGGCCAGAGAGTGACTGGCCGAAGAGGTAAACAACAAATCATCGGGCTTAATCCAATGGATTCTTCCAAACCCGGCAACAAGGTGAGCGCTTTCCACCGCCACGCGGTAAATCGCGAAGTCGGCGAAGCCCGCGAACATCGTCGCCGACGGGTGGCGGGCGAGGTAGCGGGCGCGGTGACGGGGCTCGTCGCTCCGCACCGCGCGCCCCAGAACCGAGACGCGCGGCCCGGTCAGGGGCTCGTCCAGGCCGACGGTGCCGTCGAACAGCAGACCGACGCGCGCATCGGCCAGGACATTCTTGGTGTGATCGGCCAGCGTGGAGATCAGGATCAGCGGCGTGGCGTCATGGTCCAGCGCCACCATCACCAGCGAAGGATAGGGCCAGCCCGCCTCTCCGCCCGCCGTATCCGGCCGCAGGGCGGTGGCCAGTACCGCCCGGTCGCAGGCGCGCATCACCCGCCGCGCCAACGCTCCCGGCCCGGTCGCCGGTTTGTCGCCTTCCGATGGTCCGGAGGCGTCCCCTCCGGAAGGAGTCAGTGCCGAACCGTTCATTTGCATTATGATGGACGATGAAACCGCCGCAGAGGCGCCATATTGGCGCAATATAACCAGATTGTGGAAGGGAATTTTCGAGACACCCCACCAACCTTCTAGAGAGAGACGGAAGAGGAGCCGACAGGCCCATGGGCCAAACCATCGCCCTGGTCGACGACGACCGCAACATCCTGGCCTCCGTCTCCATGGCGCTGGAGGCCGAAGGTTTCGAGGTGCGTACCTACACCGACGGTGGCGAGGCGCTTCAAGGGCTCGCATCCCGGCCCGCCGATCTGGCGGTGCTGGACATCAAGATGCCGCGCATGGACGGGCTGGAGCTGTTGCAGCGGCTGCGGCAAAGCTCGGCGATGCCGGTGATCTTTCTCACCTCCAAGGACGACGAGGTGGATGAGCTGATGGGGCTGCGCGCCGGGGCCGACGACTACATCAAGAAGCCGTTCTCCCAACGCCTGCTGATCGAGCGCATCCGCGCCCTGCTGCGCCGGCAGGCCGCCAACCAGCCGGGCGCTCCGGCGTCGGCGGAGTCCGGGGCGGTGGTGGCGCGCGGCGACCTGACGCTCGATTCCAGCCGTCACGCCTGCGCGTGGAAGGGCCGGTCCATCGACCTGACGGTGACCGAATTCCTGCTGGTCAAGGCACTAGCCCAGCGGCCGGGCCATGTGAAAAGCCGCGACCAGCTTATGGACGCCGCGTATGGCGAGCACATCTACGTCGACGACCGCACCATCGACAGCCACATCAAGCGGTTGCGCAAGAAGTTCAAGGCCATCGACTCCGATTTCTCCCAGATCGAAACCCTCTATGGCGTCGGCTACCGATATAAAGAACAACAGTGAGCATGGCCTCCACCGCCCGTCGCCGCTGACGTTGCGCGTGCTGGCGGTGAACGTGCTGGCGCTGGCGCTGCTGGTCGGCGGCCTGCTGTACCTCGGCCGCTACCAGGAGCGGCTGATCCAGACCGAGTTGGAGGCTCTGGGCACCGAGGCCCGCATCTACGCCGGCGCCATCGGCGAGGCGGCGGTGACCATGGCCGAGGACGAAGCCTTCCAGCTCTCCCCCGATCTGGCGCGGCCGATGGTGCGGCGTCTGGTCGAGACCACCGAGACCCGCACCCGCCTGTTCGACGCCGCCGGCACGCTGGTCGCCGACAGCCGCGTGCTGTCCGGCCCCGGCGGCGTGGTGCAAATCGAGGAGCTTCGCCCTCCGGCGGTCGAGGGCAACCCGCTGGTCCGTCTCGCCTTCCACGCCTACGACCAGCTTGCCGGCCGGCTGGGCATGGCCGCCGACCTGCCGCCCTACCTTGAGGTGCCGGTGCAGACCGCCGCCCAGTACGACGAGGCGATACGGGCGCTGGCCGGCGAAGGCGGCTCGGCGGTGCGGGCCACGCCCGATCGCGGCCTGATGCTGACCGTGGCGGTGCCGGTGCAGCGCTATAAGCAGGTGATGGGGGTGGTGCTGGTATCGCGCTCGGGCCAGCACATCGAGTCCACCATCCGCTCCGTCCGGTTCGACATCTTGAAGATGTTCGCGGTGGCGCTGGCGGTAACGGTCTTGTTGTCCTACTATCTCGCCTCCACCATCGCCCGGCCGATCCGCCGGCTGGCGCGGGCGGCCGAAGGCGTGCGGCGCGGCCACGGCCGCCACGCCGCGATCCCCGACTTCTCGGCCCGTGGCGACGAGATCGGCGACTTGTCCGGCGCCTTGCGCGACATGACCGACGCGCTGTGGACGCGCATGGACGCCATCGAACGCTTCGCCGCCGACGTGGCGCACGAGATCAAGAACCCCCTGACCTCACTGCGCAGCGCGGTGGAGACGGTGGGCCGGGTGAAATCGCCCGAGCAGCGGCAGCGGCTGATGCAGATCATCGAGGACGACGTGCGCCGGCTGGACCGGCTGATCACCGACATCTCGAACGCCTCGCGTCTGGATGCCGAGCTATCGCGCGCCGAGGCCGCCCCGGTGGATCTCGCCGCCATGCTGCGCATGCTGGTGGATATCCACAACACCACCACGACCCGCGCGCAAGACCCGCGCCTGATCCTGGAGTTGCCCCCCGACACCAACCTGACGGTGCCGGGGCTGGAGGGACGGTTGGTGCAGGTGTTCCAGAACCTGATCGCCAACGCCGTCTCGTTCTCGCCGCCCGGCGGCACGGTGTGGCTGCGCTGTCGCGCCGCCCGCGACGCGGTGGAGGTACGGGTGGAGGACGACGGCCCCGGATTGCCCGAAGGCAAGCTGGAAGCCATCTTCGACCGCTTCTACACCGAACGTCCGGCCGGCGAGGCCTTCGGCACCCATTCCGGCCTGGGCCTGTCCATCTCCAAGCAGATCATCGAGGCCCTGCACGGCACCTTGGTGGCGGAAAACCGCGAAAGCGGCGGCGCGCGATTCACGGTGTGGCTGCCGAGGGGATAAGCACAAAAAACACTCCCGTCGCTGGCGGCGGGAGTGTTTGATTTTTACGCTTAAGCTTTGCGGATCAGGCGGACACCTTATCCAACTCGCGCAGGATCGAGTCGCCCATCACCGAAGTCGAGCACTTGGCCATGCCCGGCGCCATGATGTCGGCGGTACGCACGCCGCCGTTCAGCACGTTCTGCACCGCGCGCTCGATCATGTCGGCTTCTTCGCCCATCTCGAACGAGTAACGCAGCGCCATGCCAAAGGACAAGAGCGTGGCGACCGGGTTGGCGAGGTCCTTGCCGGCGATGTCCGGAGCCGAGCCGTGGACCGGCTCGTACAGCGCCTTGCGCTTGCCCGAAGCGTCCGGCGCGCCCAACGAGGCCGACGGCAGCATGCCGAGCGAGCCCGTGAGCATCGCCGCCTCGTCCGACAGCATGTCGCCGAACAGGTTGTCGGTGACGATGACATCGAACTGACGCGGGTTGCGCACCAGCTGCATGGCGCAGTTGTCGGCGTACATGTGGGACAGTTCCACGTCCTGGTACTGTTCCTGATGCAGCCTGGTCACCTCCTCGCGCCACAGCAGGCCCGATTCCATGACGTTGGCCTTCTCGGTCGAGCAGACGCGCTTGCCGCGCTTGCGGGCCATCTCGAAGGCCACGGCCGCTACGCGGCGGATTTCGCTGGTGGTATAGACCTGGGTGTTGACACCCCGGCGCTCACCGTTGCCGATGTCGACGATGCCGCGCGGTTCGCCGAAGTACACGCCGCCCGTCAGTTCACGGACGATCATGATGTCCAGGCCCTTGACCACGTCGGCCTTAAGCGTGGAGGCGTCCACCAGCGCGTCGAAGACGATGGCCGGGCGCAGGTTGGCGAACAGCTCCAACTCCTTGCGCAACGCCAGAAGTCCAGCCTCCGGGCGCTTGTCGAAGCCGATGTTGTCCCACTTGGGACCACCCACCGCGCCCAGCATCACCGCGTCGACCGCCTTGGCCTCCGCCAGGGTGGCGTCGGTCAGCGGCACGCCGTAGGCGTCGATGGAGGCGCCGCCGACCAACCCTTCCGTGACGTCGAAGGAGACATGGCGACGCCGGTCCAGCCAGTCGATCACGCGGCGGACCTGCCGCATCACCTCGGGCCCGATGCCGTCACCGGGCAGGAAAAGAAGCTTCTTGTTGGCGGCCATGGTGCGCGCTCTCTCCGTCTGGTTTTTTTTCTCGTCCCTCGACATGTAGGGGGACGACGTGAAAACCGAAAGCTCTCTTAAGTTGTTATGCGCTCAATCGACCCGTCACCACAGCCACGGCTGCGCCGCCTTGTGGCGGCCCTCAAAGCTGTCGATGGCGGCGACGCTCTGGAGCGTCAGCCCGATGTCGTCGAGGCCGTTCAGCAGGCAGTGCTTGCGAAACGCATCGACGTCGAAGCGGATCAGGCCACCGTCGGGGCCGGTGATCTCCTGGCGATCCAGGTCCACCGTGATCGTGGCGTTGGCACCGCGCGAGGCGTCGTCCAACAGCTTGTCCACGTCTTCTTGCGGCAGCTTGATCGGCAGGATGCCGTTCTTGAAGCAGTTGTTGAAGAAGATGTCGGCAAAACTCGGCGCGATGACGCAACGGATGCCGAAGTCGAGAAGCGCCCAGGGCGCATGCTCCCGCGAGGAGCCGCAGCCGAAGTTGGCGCCGGCCACCAGAATGGCGGCCTTGCGATAGGCCGGCTTGTTGAGCACAAAATCGGCGATTTCCTGCCCGTCCGGCGTATAGCGCATCTCGTCGAACAGATTCTTGCCGAGGCCGGTGCGCTTGATCGTCTTCAGGAACTGCTTGGGGATGATCATGTCGGTGTCGACGTTGATCATCGGCAGCGGGGCCGCAACCCCGGTGAGCTTCGTGAACTTTTCCATGCGTTCTATCCCGTGGGCCGCAGGGCAAGGGGCCCAATCCGCTTGGTCGAAGCACGCTGAATAGCAAACTGGCGCCGGCAATGCCAGCCCCGCCGTAAGCGCGGCGCCTCTCTTGCTTCTTAAAACGCGAGACACCCGACAAGAGTTCCGACGCCTACGGCACGTCACCCGGCGGGTCTTCATCCCTGTGGAATCCTGAAGCGGCGCGCGCCTTAAAAAAGAACCACGGGCCAAGCCGGCAGGGCTGCCCCGGGTAGCGGTCGGCGCGCGGCAGCGAAGCGATGGTGGCCGGGCCACGTCTCCCGATTTCCGTTTTTCTTAAATATTGTCGCTAAAGCGGACGGGTGTTATAGAACGACCTACGAATTATCGCATACTACATAGGCCATTCAAATGTATGGCGAGAAATTCAGGGCATTGCCCGTCATGGTAGCGCTGATGACGGGCCTGATGCAGACCGCGCCGGCCCTGGCGCAGGCTGACTTCGACAGCAAGCGGATCGAGGACCGGCTGCAACGGCCCAAGGCCGAAGCGCCCCAATCCACCGCGATTCTCCAAGCCATCGACGTCACGGGCATGCCGGCCGAGGCCGATCTCGTCACCTTCCCGCTGACCGCCGTGCGGATAACGGGGTCGGCCGTCTACCCCCAAGCCGAGCTGGACGCGCTGTTCCAGCCGCTGGTCGGCACCACCGTGTCGCTGGCCCAGGTGGTCAAGGCGGCGCGGACCATCGCCGACAAATACGACAAGGACGGCTACCTGCTGACCCGCGTGATCCTGCCGGTGCAGGACCCGGGCAAGGAGCCCTTGCGCATTCGCGTCGCCGAATTCACCGCCACCCGCGTGATGGTGCGCGTCGACGGCCAGCCGGTGGAGCCGGACCAGCGCCTCAAGTCCATCCTGGACGAGCTGGCGCGCTCACGCCCGCTGCGCGAGGCCGACTACCTGAAGGCGGAACGCGCGTTCGACAGCTTGCCCGACCTGGATCTGGTGCGCACCCGCGCCGCCGGGGCGAATGACGGCGATTACGATGGCGTGGCCGAGTTCCGCCGTCGGCCGCCCGGCCAGAAGCGGGCGATCGATGCCGAGATCCGCCCCAGCCTCGATCCCGCCGCCCCGCCGGCCGACGCCGACAAGACCCGCTTCACGCTCCGGCGCGTGACGATCACCGGGGCCACGGTGTTTGACGAGGCCGCCCTGGCGCCGCTCTACCGCGACCTGATCGGCAAGGAGGTCACCGTCCTCCGTCTGCACGAATTGGCCAAGGCCATTTCCGCCAAGTACGACAAGGCGGGCTACATGCTGTCGGCGGCGGCGTTGCCGGCCCAGACCGTCATCGATGGCGAAGCGCGGATCGCCGTCACCGAGATGCGCGCGGGTTCGGTCCGGGTGGAGATCAACGGCAAGCCGGTGCCGGACGACAGCCTGCTCGCCACCGTCGCCAACAAGATTCCGAAGATGGGCGTGCTGAAGCAGCGGGAGGTCGACCATTACCTCCAACTGATGACCGACATGCCGGGTATCGTCCCCCAGGAGGCGATCCCGCCGGAGGAGCCGGGCGGAACGGGTATCATCAAGGCCGGGCGCCGTCCGGTGGAGGGCTCGTTCGGTATCGACAACCGGGGCGATCGCACCGTCGGCATGGACGAATACACCGCGTCCTTGACCTTCAACGCGCCGCTCGGCGTGGAAGACCGACTGACGGTGGAGGGGGGTGCCGCCGGCGGCCTGGACGAAGCCAAGATGGCGGCGGTCAAGTACGACTTCCCGCTGTCATCCGAAGGCACGCGGATGGCGCTGGGCTATACCCGCACCATCGCCGATCCCGGCGCCTACCTGAACACTTACGGCATCCACAACTTCGGCACCACGGTGAAGGCCGAAGTCTCGCACCCGCTGATCCGCCAAAACAATCAGACCTTGCGCGCCTTCGCCCAGTTCGACTACGCCAACTCCGACACCTATTCCGATGCCGGGGTGGTCAACCCGACCGATACGCGCGTACGCGCGTTGCGGCTGGGCGCCAGATACAAATCGGTCGACCGGGCGCTGTTCGGCACGAAGGGCACCAACACCGCCAAGCTGACGGTAAGCCGGGGCCTCGACGTGCTCGACGCTTCGGAAACCGACGCGGCCGATGTCAGCCGCCGGGCAGCGCGCAACGACTTCCGCAAGATCGAGCTGGCCGCCGAGCGCAAGCAGAGGCTGGGCGGCGGCTTCGGCCTGCTGCTCGGCGCCGACGCCCAGTACGGCCTGGATCGTCTGCCGAGCCGTGAGATGCGAAAGTTCGGCGGCACCAGCTTCGGGCGCGGCTATCTCGACGGCATCCTTCAGGGCGATAGCGCGTTGTTCGGCAAGGTGGAGGTGCAGTACGACCACGAGGTCGGGCTCGACTATCTGATGGGGGCGCAATTCTTCGCCTTCTACGACACCGGCGTGGTCTGGGTCCGTAACCGGGCGGGCGACGTCGATACGCGGGATTCCGCCGTGTCCATCGGCACCGGCGCGCGGCTGATGTTCACCGATGCGCTGTCGGGCGACGTGGAGGTCAGCCGCGGCATGACCAAGCCCGAAATCGACAGCGAGAACGAGCCCTACAAGGAAACCCGCCTGTTCTTCAGTCTTAATCTGGCGTTCTGAGGAGAATGCCGGCCCTCTGCCCTTCGGGTCCGGCCGTCAATGCCGGGCGCCGAAGCGGCGGCCGCTGGACGCGATGTCGTTGTTGAAGCCTTCGGCCACCCGGTCGCTGCCGTCCGAAGCCAGGCACAAGGTCACGTTGATGGCCGCCAGAATGGCCTGGTCGATCTGATCCGGCTGCGTGTTGTAGCGCTTGATGGCATTGAGCGCGCGGGTAACCGAGCGGGCCATGGCACAAACTCCGTCAAATCTTATCGGTGCCTTACGTGGACCTGATGCTGTCATGGTGACGCTTTTGGTCCATACCGACTGTCGACTGGATCACAAGCAACAACAGATCCCGTCGCCGTTCGTGCTGTTTTCTTACGGCACCAATGGTTAACCGGGCGTAAATGCCAGACCTGCTCTGTTGGAATACCTATTTTTTTCGCATTACCCCCCAATATTCCGCCAAAATTCTCATCGAATATTTCAAAAAACAAAAAGCCGCGAGAAGCGTCCCCAACGCGCTTAGAGTCCGTCCGGGAATGATCAACGCTATACCAAGAAGTTAGTCTACCTCGTCACGCGTGGGCTTGACCCGCGCATCCACGCCGGGCAGCGGAATGGTCGTTGGGCATAGATGGCCGGATCAAGTCCGGACATGACGAAGGTGATAAGCTAGCATCCTGATATCGTTGTGTATTTTCTCGGACAGGCTCTTGTACCAAATCCCGATGAGCCGATCTCATCGGGATTTGGTATCGGCCACGCCGGCGCTCACGGTGCGGTGCTGGCCGCCGCGAACGAGATCGAGGCGCACGTCCTGCCCGATAGGCGTAAGGCCGATGCGGTTTCTGAGGTCGGCCGCGCCGCGCACCGGATGGCCGTTGACCGCCACCACCACGTCGCCCACCCGCATCCCTGCCCGCTCCGCCGATGAGCCGGGCTCCACCCCGGCGATCACCGCACCGCCGTTGCCGATGTTGCCGGCGACCTGAAGGGTTTGCGCCAGATCGGCGGTGAGGTCCTGCACCGCCACGCCCAGCCGGCCACGCCGCACCTCGCCGTAACGGATCAACTGGTCCAGGACCGCCTTCGCCATGTTGACCGGCACCGCGAACCCGATGCCGACATTGCCGCCGGCCGGGCCGATGATGGCGGTGTTGATGCCGATCAACTGGCCGTCGAAGCTGACCAGCGCGCCGCCGGAGTTGCCGGGGTTGATGGAGGCGTCGGTCTGGATGAAGTCCTCGTAGCCCTCGATGTTGAGGCCGGTGCGCCCGAGCGCCGAGATGATGCCCGAGGTCACCGTCTGCCCCAGGCCGAAGGGATTGCCGATGGCGACCACGAAATCGCCGACGCGCAGCCGGTCGGAATCGCCGAGCGGCAGGGCGATCAGGTTGTCGGTGTCGATCTTGAGCACGGCGATGTCGGTGGCCGGGTCGGCGCCCACCAGCCGGGCGCGGAATTGCCGGCGGTCCTTGAGCGTCACCACCACCTCCTGCGCCTGGGCGATCACATGGTTGTTGGTGACGACGAAGCCGTTGCGCGCGTCGACGATCACCCCCGAACCGGCCGACAGGCTGTAGCGGTCGGGCGGAGTATCGGGCAGGTTGAAGAAGCGGCGGAAATAGGGGTCGTTCAGCAGCGGGTTTTCGTTGGGCGTCCGCGTCAGGACGGCGATGTTGACCACCGCCGGCGTCACCGCTTCGAGCATCGGCGCGATGCTGGTGGTTGCCCCCGGCAGGGCGGCACCGACGGCCAGGGGAATGAAGGCAAACAGGAAGGCAAGGAAAAAGGCGCGCGGCGTCTTCATGGTGCGACCCCGGTCGGCGGAACCCCATGGCGGTGATCTAAGGGGGAAGGCAAACCCTTCAAGGGGCCTGCCCCGGCCTTGCAAAAACGCGGATGCACCAACAACTACAGGGTGACAGGGCCGTTTCGGCGCCTTCCCAAACGGCGCCCGAGCGATGGAGTTCAGGCACGTGAGCGACGATCCCTACAAAATCCTGGGGCTGGACCGAACCGCGAGCCAGGAGGACATCCGCAAGGCTTACCGCCGGCTGGCCAAGAAGCACCACCCGGACCTCAACCCCGGCAACACGGTGGCGGAAGACACCTTCAAGAAGGCGTCGGCCGCCTATGATCTGCTGAGCGATCCGGAAAAGCGTGCCCGCTTTGATCGTGGCGAGATCGACGCCTCGGGCGCCGAGCGGCCGCAACAGCATCGGGCGTGGCGCCACTACGCCGACGCGGATGAAGGCGGCGCCTATACCGGCGGTGCCGGGTTCGAGGATTTCGGCAGCATCTTCGGCGACCTGTTCGGCGATAGCGGTTTCCGCCAGGGTGGCGGGGGCGGTTTCCACCGGAGGGGTGGGCACGGCTTCCGCCTGCGCGGCGCCGACGTCAGCCAGGAGATCACGGTCGACTTCCTGGAAGCGGTCAAGGGCGTCAGCCGCCGCCTGGCTCTGCCCACCGGCAAGGTGGTGGAGGTCGCCATCCCCGCCGGCAGCGAGGAAGGGCAGGCGCTGCGCCTGAAGGGCCAGGGCTTGCCGGGGCTGGAGGGCGGGCCTCCGGGCGACGTGCTGGTGCATCTGCATGTTCGCCCCCACCCGCTGTTCGAGCGCAAAGGCAACGACATCCATATGGACCTGCCGGTGACGCTGGCCGAGGCGGTGCTGGGCGCCAGGATCACCGTGCCGACGCCGACCGGCAAAGTGGCCTTGACCATCCCGAAGGGGGGGAGCGCCGGCACGACTCTGCGGTTGAAAGGCAAGGGCGTGCCCGACCCGGCCACCAAAACGCCGGGCGACCAGTACGTGCGGCTGCGCATTACCCTGCCCAACCCGCCCGACAGCGAACTGGAAGCCTTCGTGAGGGACTGGAGCGAACGTCACCCCTACGACCCGCGCGCGGGATTGGAGACCTGACGCCATGCCCCCTGGCTCGATGATCGAACTGGAAGACCTGCTGCACCAGTTCCACGGCCTGCACCCCGACGAGGTGGAGCGCTGGATTGCCTGCGGCTGGGTTCAGCCCGACGCGGCGGCGGGCCGCTGGCGGTTCCGCGAGGTGGACGTGGCGCGGGTGCGCCTGATCGTCGATCTGCGCGTGGTGCTGGACGTGGATGAGGAGACGGTGCCGCTGCTGCTGTCGCTGGTGGATCAGGTCTACGGCCTGCGGCGTCAACTGCGCTGTCTGGCCCGGGCGGTCCAGGCCGAACCGGCGGAGGTGCGGGCGCGAATCGCCGAGGAAGCGCGGCGGCGGCTGGGATGAAGCGCTATTCGGCGGCGACGGCGGCCAGGATGTCGTTAACGGCGGCCGGCATGGCGCGAGCGGCGGAATGGGCGCAGTTCCCGACGCCCCCGCAAGCGCCGCAGCCCGCCCCGGCATGTCCTTGAACCATGTCGCGCACCATCGGCACACACTTACCGCACTGAACGGTGTGGCCCAAGGCCCTGTACACCCCGGAGACGGTGTCCGTTCCCCGATCCAGAACGCGGTTCACCTGCTTTTCGGTAAAGGCGTGGCAGACACAGACGTACATCGCTTGATATCCGTGGCTATTGGGCAAAAGAGGTGTACTGATACTGAGAGTCATTGTCAACTAAGATTGCGAATGACTTTCATGTGGCCGGCGGGCCGGGCCTTTGAAAGGCGCGGCCTTTTGTTCTCATGGCGGAACGATCCGCCTGCCGGGCCACGACTCCCGACTTATCCGGATACAGGAGCAACCAAATTAACGAATAGGTAATACTAAGGTCGGTTTACTCTTATTAATAGCACATTAACCAGTCGATAAAGCATGTCAGTCAGGCATCATTTTTCTTGCATAAAGCCTCGTTCTACATTTCTCTTCGGCGTCCACCACCTTCGCTTGCCGTTCAGAGCCGGCGATGGATGAAGAGTCCCGCCGGATCTGCATCGGTTTCCACCGTTGCTTTCCCCGGTATGGCGATTACATAACTGCCGACAGAAGGCGCCCTGGAACCTTCCAACGAGGCTGCGCATGAACGAGGCAACGCGGACAATGGTCGAAGAGGCCTATCACGAGGCCGCGCGCGAGGCGATGGATCGCGGCATGTCCGCCTTGGCCGCCCATAAAGAGGCCGTGGTCGCGGCGGCAATGCTCCTGTCCGCCGTGGCGGGCGTGGAGGACGAGGCCGCCCGTGCCCAGGTCGTCGCCCTGAACCTGCGGCCGGAAAGCGTCGCCGCCTGAGCGGCGCCGGCCGTTTCTCTTCCCACGCGGGTGTGCTAAACGGCCGGCATGACCGAACCGCTGCCGCTTACCGGCTACCTGGCACCCGAGGGCTTCGTCGACGAACTCGTCACGGAGTTGGGCGAGGTTGCCGAGATTCACGACCGCCTTGTCCTCTCTCCCGGCCCGCCGCGCCCCACGGCCTGGGCGCAGAACGTCTGGCTTGAGCCCGTCCGCGTCCCCATCGCCTCGATCAAGGACGGAGCGCGGGCGCTCAAAGCCCTCCAGCGCAATTGGGCGCTGTGGCCGCTGACGCTGCACCGCCGCGCCCAGTTGATCCAGGACCAGTTGCCCCACGTCTCGGCCAAGCCGGTCCTCTTTCCCAGCCCCCTGCCCACCGCGCCGTTGGGGTCGTGGACGCTGATGGACGAGCGCACCATCATCGCCTCGGCCCGCTGCTCCAGCCCGTTCCGCCACGGCGAGGTGCAGTTCATCGAGAACAGGACCGCGCCACCCAACCGCGCCTATCTGAAGCTGTGGGAGGCGCTGACCCTGATGGGCGAGTGGCCCGGCGCCGGTGACCGCTGCCTGGACCTGGGCTCGTCGCCCGGCGGCTGGACCTGGGTGCTGCACGAACTGGGCGCCCATGTGGTCAGCGTGGACAAGGCGCCGCTGGCCCCGGAGATCGCCGCCCTGCCGCGCGTCGAGTTCCGCCGCGAAAGCGCCTTCGGCATCGATCCCGTCGACGTCGGCCCGCTCGACTGGCTGGCCTGCGACGTCATCTGTTATCCGTCGCGACTGCTGACCATGGTGCGGCGCTGGGTGGAGGCGGGCACGGTGCGGCGGATGGTCTGCACCTTGAAGTTCCAGGGCGAAACCGACCACGCCGCGGCCGCCGGGTTCGCCGCCATCCCCGGCTCGCGGCTTCAGCACCTCCACCACAACAAGCACGAGCTGACGTGGATGTGGCGGGCATCATGACGGGAAACTCCACCCCCTCCCGCATTGACTTTGCCGCGCCGCGGCATCTCAATAAGGATGCACTTATACCGCCGGCGGTTGAGAGCTGAAGGCGAGTCCCTTCAGAGGCTCGCCGGTATTACAGACGGGAGGCAAGCATGAGTGGAGCGAAGGTACGGGTTTGGGACCTGCCGACGCGGCTGTTCCACTGGCTTCTGGTGGTGGGCGTGGCGGCGACGTGGGCCACCGGCGAACTGGGCAAGCTGGAGCTGCATTTCCTCCTGGGCTACGCCGTCCTGGGACTGCTGGCGTTTCGCCTGCTGTGGGGCTTTGTCGGCGCGCCCACCGCGCGATTCGCCCAGTTCGTGAAAGGGCCGCAAGCGGCCATCGGCTATCTGCGCTACCGCCTGGGCAGGGCCGACGGGGTCGAGCCGCCCTTGGGCCACAACCCGCTGGGCGGCTGGATGGTGGTGGCGCTGCTTCTGGTGCTGCTGATCCAGGCGACGACGGGGCTGTTCGCCACCGATGACGTCGCCACCGACGGTCCGCTGGTTTCCTATGTCTCGTCGAAGACGGCGGCGCTGTTGAGCACCATCCACCGGGTGGAAGCCAAGCTGTTGCTGGCGCTGGTGCTGATCCACGTCGGCGCGGTGTACGCTTATCTGAAGCTGTTCGGTGAGAATCTGGTCCGCCCGATGATCACGGGCTGGAAGGCCACGGAGAACAAATAAGAAAGGGGGACTCGCGGAGCCCCCCTTTTCCCGTGACCGGCGACCTGATCACTCGGCCTTGTAACTCTCGTGGCAGCTCTTGCACGACGCGCCGACCGCGCCGAACTGCTTCTTGACCGCGCCGGCATCGCCCGAAGCGGCGACCTCGACCAGCTTGGCGGCCTCGGCGCCATAAGCCTGTCCCTTGGTCTGAAAGTCGGGGAGATTCTTCCAGATGTCCGCCTTGGCCTTGGTGTCGCCCTTGTCCGAACCGGCGGGGAACAGCGGGCCGGCTTTTTGCGCGACTTCGGTCAGGCGCACGGCCTGGGCCTTGACCACGGCGAGGTCGCCGCCGTCTTCCAGGGTCTTCTTGATCAGGCCCATGGCCTCCTTGGCGACCTTGAAGTTCGCCTGACGGGCGGCGATCACGTCCTCGGCGGCAACCGAACCGGCGGCCAGAAGGCCCGTGGCGAGAACACCGAAAACGACGGCCTTACGCAAAGTCATTCCAATCTCCTAGGCTTCAATCGACAATTGACAGCGTGCCGGGAAATTAGGGGGGCCTAATCCGCGCGGTCAAGTGACGAAGTCACCAAGAGGAGAGACACTCTGTTGCGGAATCTCATCCAATGCCGAAGACGCGGCAGTAGAAGGCGAGTTCCGCCTCCAACGCCCGCTTGATGTTGGCGCCGTTGCGGAAGCCGTGCATTTCGTCGGCGAAGGTGACGTACTCGACCGGAAGGCCCTTGGCCCGCAACGCCTCGACCATGCGTTCGGCCTGCTCGGGCGGCACCACCTTGTCCTGGAGTCCCTGGAAGAAAATCACCGGGCAGCCCAGCCGCTCAGGATAACGGATGGGCGAGCGGGCCTCGTACTCCGCCCGGCCCTCGGGCCACGGGGCGACGAGGCTGTCGGTGTAGTGGGCCTCGAACTTGTGGGTGTCCTCGGCGAGCGCGCAGAGGTCGGAAATGCCGTAGTAGCTGGCCCCTGCCTTGAAGGTGTCGCGGAAGGTCAGCGCCGCCAGGGTGGTGTAGCCGCCGGCACTCGATCCGGTGATGATAAGGCGGTCGCCGTCCACAAGGCCCGCATCCACCAGATACGTCGCCCCCGCCGCCGCGTCGTCCACGTCGGCGATGCCCCACTGGCCGCAAAGGCGCCGCCGGTAGGCGGTGCCGTAGCCGGTCGAGCCGGTATAATTGACGTCGAGCACCGCGAAACCGCGGCTGGTCCAGTATTGGATGGACAGGCTGAGGGTGCCCGAGGTGGCGCCGGTCGGCCCGCCGTGGGTCTTGACGATCAGCGGCGGCAGCGCGCCCTTCGGTCCGACGAAATCGCGATTGACCGGTGGGTAATAGAAGGCGTGGGCGGTATGGCCGCCGAAGCCCTGGAAGCGAAGGGCTTGGGCGACGGAGATATAGTCCTCGTTGATCACCGGCGTCGTGGTCCGCCGCAGCAGCCGCGACACCCCGGACGCCAGATCCAGGTCCACCAGCGCCAGCGCCTCGGTGGGCGAGCCGGCGGTCAGCACGGCGCGACGGCCCGCCACCAGCACCATGCCCAGGTCGGTATAGGGCAGCTCGATCGGCGTCATCTGCTGGGCGTCGACATTGACCTCGGTCAGCGACCACACCCCGTCCATGGCATAGGCCGCGACAAGGCGGCCGTCCGGCGTGAAGCCGTAAGTGGACTGGCCCAGCACCCACAGCGGCTTGGCAAATTCGGCTTGCATCTGCAGGACGGTTTCGGAGGAGCAGCCCTGCCAGCGGCGCAGATTCCACCACCCGGCGCGGTCATCGACGAAGAACAGCTCCCCACGGGGCGACCAGCGCGGCTGAACCACCGAAATCCTCGGGCCGCCGGCCACCCGCAACGGATTTTCCGCCCGCCCGTCCGCATCGAACCGGGCCAGCTTCAACTCAGTCCCGTCCCACGGCATGTGAGGGTGGTTCCACTCCAGCCACGCCAGTTGGCCGCCGTCGGGGCTCAAACTCGGCGCGGCATAGAAGTCGGCTCCGCCGGCCAGCACCTCGCCGGCGCTCTCGCCACCGTCCAGCGGGATCGCCACCAGGGTGTCGACCGGCTGGCGCCCGCCGCCGGAATGGTCCTCGCGCACCGCGATGAGACGATTGCGCGCGGTGTCCAACGCCAGATCGGCGTAGCGCCATGGCCCGGCCGGCGTCACCGGCACCGGCGCCGTTTGGCCGTCGCTGCGGTAGATGCGCTGGTCGGCGGCGTTGGCGAACCACACCATCCCGCCCGCCGCCGTGAAGTCGCCGCCGCCGTATTCATGGACGCGCGAGCGGGCGTTGAAACCCGGCGGAGTCATTTCCTGGAGGGTGCCGTCGCCCGCCCGCCGCATCACCACCGCGCGCCCCGCCTCGGCCGGGCGAACCTCCACCCACCAGGTGTCGGCGCCATCCACCGCGACATGGCCGATCCTGATGGTCTCGCCGACGATGAGGTCCGCCGTGACCGGCGAACGCCAAGTGCCGTAGGGGGCAGCGATGGGCTGGTGCATGAAAGGCTCCGTCAGGGGGTTTCCGCCGCGACCCGTGCCTTGAGCCCGGCCTTGTAGTCGGGATGGCGCAAGACCACCCCCAGTTCCCGCTTGATGCGGTCGTTCCGCACCCGCTTGTTGTCGGTGTAGAAGCTGCGGGCCATGGGCGACAGGTCGGCCTCCTCAAACGGCAGCAACGGCGGCGGCTCCACCCCCAACAGTTCGCAAGCGTAGGCGATCACCTCATGGGCGGGGGACGGCAGATCGTCGCAGACGTTATAGGTCGCACCGGCGTTGGGCCGGGCCATGGAGGCTTCCAGCGTGCCGGATATGTCCTCCACATGAACGCGGCTGAACACCTGCCCCGGCTTATCGATGCGCCGGGCGGTGCCGGCGCGCACGTCGTCGAGCGCGCAGCGGCCGGGACCGTAGATGCCGGGCAGACGGAAAACGTGGACGGGAACACCAAAGCGGCGGTACAGGTCCAACCATCCGTGCTCCGCCGTCACCCGACGCTGCTGGCGTTCGCCGGTGGGGCTGAGCGGGCTCGATTCGTCCACCCACTCGCCGTCGCGGTTGCCGTATACGCCGGTGGTGGAGAGATATCCCACCCAGGCAAGCCTCGGCAGCGCCGCGATGTCGGCGGCGTGGTGGTCCAGCACCGGATCGCCGGCGGCGTCGGGCGGGACGCTGGACAACAGGTACGTGGTGCCGGCGAGCACCTCCCCCGCATCGTCGAGCGCCCGGCCGCGGTCGAACAGGAAGGCGTCGATGCCCTGGGCCTGGAGAGCGGCGCGCTTGCCCGCCGAGCGGCAGGTGCCGGCCACCCGCCAGCCCTGGGCCAACAGGTCGCGCGCCAATGTCTGCGCCGAGTAACCCAGGCCGAAGACGAACAGGCGGGGATTGGGGCTGGACATCGGCGGGCACTCGCGCTTCCTTGGACTTCAGCGGAACCATAGGTATCGCCATGGCAAAAGACAACCGACCCACCCTTGCCGCCCTGGCTCTGGCCGCGGCGCTGGCCTTTCCCGCCCCGGCGGCCACGGCCGGGGGCCAGGACCTCGCCGCTTGCCTGAAGGCCGCCGAAACGGTGCCGGACACCGGGCTGGAAAAGGCCAGGGACTGGGAAAACCGGGGCGGCGGCGACCGGGCCAAACTGTGCCACGCCATGGCGCTGTTCCACGGAGGCCAGTTCGCCCCGGCCGGGGAACGGCTGGAGGCGCTGGTGGAAACGCTCGGCCGCGATGATGCCCAGGGAGCGGCCACGTTGTTGTCGCGCGCCGGCTGGGCATGGCTCAGGGCGGGACAGGCGGCGCGGGCCGAACGGGCCTACACTCAGGCGCTGGCCCGCCTGCCCGAGGACGAGGACATCCTGATCGACCGCGCCATCGCGCGGGCCGGGCAGGAAAAGTACTGGGACGCGGTGGCCGACCTGACGACGGTGCTGAACAAGGCGCCGCAACGTGCCGAAGCGTGGCTCTACCGCGCCTCGGCCTACCGCCACCTGGGTAATCTGGAGCTGGCACTGGGCGACGTGGGCCGGGCGCTGGCGCTGAAGCCGAACGATCCCGAGGCGCTGCTCCTGCGCGGCAATCTCCAGGCGCAGGACGGCGACGCCATGGCGGCCAGGGCCGACTGGCGGCAGGTAATCAAGCTCGCCCCCACCGCCCCCGAAGCGCGCAGCGCCGAAGCCAACCTGAAACGCCTGGACGCGGCGGGAAAGAGGTAGCGGGGTTCAGAAATCCAGATCGGAATAATGCGGCGGCGGCGGGACGCCGGCCACGGAGTCGCCCAAAAGCGGGCGGAAGCTGGGGCGGCTCTTGATGCGGGCGTACCAGTCCTTGGCCTCGACGTGGTTGGCCCAGGGCACGTCGCCGAGATAGTCCACCGTGGAAATCTGCGCCGCCGCCGCGATGTCGGCCAGCGAGAAGGCGTCACCCGCCAGCCAGCGCCGCCGCTCCGCCAGATAGGCGATGTAATCCAGATGGTAATGGATGTTGGCGGCTCCGGCGCGGATCGCCTGGGCATAGGGCTGGCCCTGGCCCATCAGCCGCTTCATCAGCTTCTCGCCCACCAGATTGTCGGTGACCTCGCGCGCGAATTTCTCGGCGAACCACGCCACCAGCCGGCGCACCTCGGCGCGCTCCAGCGTGGTCGGGCCGATCAGCGGCACGTCGGGATAGGATTCGTCCAGATACTCGCAGATCACATTGCCGCCGGAGATCACCTCGCCATCCGGCTCGACCAGCACCGGCACCTCGCCCGCCGGGTTCAAGGCAAGCAGGTCCGGCCGGCGCTCCCAATGTTTTTCGAGAACGCAGTCGAACTCCAGGCCTTTCTCAGCCAGGACCACGCGCACCTGCCGCGACAGGGCCGAGAGGGGATGATGATAAAGTGTCCGCATGCCGACCCGAGATTAGCGCAAGCACTCTGGCGATAACAACGGCCTAGCCGCCGTGTGCCGGCCTTTTCGGCGCAACGGCGTTGTCTCAACCTTGAGACTGGCGAAAAACCGGCTCCACGGCTAAAACGAAAGCCATGAGCGACCTATCCCGATACATCGACGCCCTGTCCGCCACTCATGTGCTGTGCGTCGGTGACGTCATGCTCGACCGGTTCGTATACGGCTCGGTCGACCGCATTTCGCCCGAGGCGCCGATCCCGGTGCTGCGCATCACCCGCACCACCGCCATGCTGGGCGGCGCCGGCAACGTCGCCGCCAATCTGGCGGCGCTGGGCTGCGCTCCGCATTTCGTGTCGGTGGTGGGCGACGACGAGGCCGGCTCGGCGGTGATGCGGCTGATGGTCGAGAGCCAGTTGGCCGACGGTTCGCGCATGGTCACCGAGCGCGAACGGCAGACCACGGTCAAGACCCGCTTCTTCGCTTCCAGCCAGCAGCTTTTGCGCGCCGACAGCGAAACGGTGACGCCGATTTCCGTCCAGTCGGCCGAGGCGGTGCTGGCCGCCGCCAAGGCCGGTCTGGCCGACGTCGGCGCGGTGATCCTGTCGGACTACGGCAAGGGGGTACTGAGCGATGCCCTGATCGCCCGCATCATCAAGGCGGCATCCGAGGCCGGGCGGCCGGTGGTGGTGGATCCCAAGGGCGACGATTACCGCCGTTACCGGGGCGCCACCGTCATCACGCCCAACCGCAAGGAACTGGCCCAGGCCACCGGCATGGATGTGAGCACCGACGAAGAGGTGGCCGCCGCCGCGCGCCACCTCCTCGAAACCTGCGGCATTCACAGCGTTGTCGCCACCCGCAGCGAGCAGGGCATGACGGTGGTGACGGCCGACGGCCGGATTCGCCACCTGCCGGCCGAAGCGCGCGAGGTCTTCGACGTGTCGGGGGCCGGCGATACGGCCGTGGCGGCGCTGGCGGCGGCGCTGGCGGCGCAGGCGCCGCTGTTCGACGCGGCCCGGCTGGCCAACGTGGCGGCCGGCATCGTCGTCGGCAAGGTCGGCACCGCCGTGGTGCGCGGCCACGAAATCCTGGAGGGATTGCACCATCAGGAGTGGGTGCGCAGCGAGGCCAAGGTGGTCACGCTGGAGGAAGCGCACGAACTGGTGGAGCGCTGGCGCCGCCGGGGCTTGCGCGTCGGCTTCACCAACGGCTGTTTCGACCTGCTGCACCCCGGCCATGTCTCGCTCCTGGCGCAGGCGCGGGCGGCGTGCGACCGGCTGGTGGTCGGGCTGAACAGCGACGCCTCGATCAAGCGGCTGAAGGGCGAGACCCGCCCGGTGCAGTCGGAAGCGGCGCGCGCCGCCGTGCTGGCCTCCCTGGCCACCGTCGATCTGGTGGTGATCTTCGCCGAGGACACGCCCCTGAACCTGATCAAGGCGCTATCCCCCGACGTGCTGGTGAAGGGCGCCGACTACACCATCG
>DASPMK010000478.1:0-9344 GCA_035627075.1 Azospirillaceae bacterium | reverse complement strand
CGCGGATTTCGGCGATCGGCTCGATCCGGCCGATCTTGCCGCCGTGCGCGCCATCCTGTGTACCGGCGCCCCCCTGCCGCCGGAGACGGTGCGGCGGCTGGGACGGGTGACGGCGGCGCCGGTCTACGAGTACTACGGCCTGACCGAAACCTGCGGCGCCTGCGTGCTGGTCCGGCCGGAGGAGGCGGCCACGGCGGCGGGTACGCTCGGTCGGCCGGCGGGGGTGGAGGCCGAGGTGGTCGACGGGAACGGTCGCCTCCTGCCCGACGGCGCGGTGGGCGAGCTTCGTCTCAAGGGGCCGAGCCTGATGCGCGGCTATCATCGCCGCCCCGACCTGACGGCCGGGATGCTGCGGGACGGCTGGCTCTATACCGGCGATCTGGTGTCGCGGCGGGCGGATGGCTGCCTGGTGCTGCACGGGCGCAAGCGCGACATCATCAAGACGCCCGACGGCGACATCCTCCACCTTGCCGAGGTGGAGCGGGCCTTCGAGGCCGACGCGGCGGTGGTCGAGGCGGCGGTGGCCGCCTGCCCCGACGGCGAGGGGCGCGAGCGGGCGGTGGCCTTCCTGCGGCTGACCCCGTCGCGGGAACCGTCGACGGAGCGCCTCGCCGGTCTCAAGCGCCGGGTGGCGGCGGTGCTGGGCGCCAAGCGGATGCCGGCGACCCTGGTGCCGGTGGACGATTTTCCCCGTGGCGGCAACGGCAAGGTTCTGAAGCGCGTCCTCGTCGAGGAGTTCCTGCGGCCATGTTGATGACAGACGCGGCCTCGCGTTTTCCCGAGCTGTTCGATCGGCTGGAGGCGACCCTTGATCCCGCCAGACCCTTTCTGGTGGGGGCGGGCGGCACCCTGAGCTACGGCGTGCTGTTCGACCGGCTGCGCCGGCTTGCCGGGGTGTTCGCCGAGGCCGGACTGGCGGCCGGCGACCGGGTGGTGATCGTCAGCCGTGACGACGGCCACGTCATCACCTTCCTTCTGGCACTGATCCGTTGCGGCATCGGCGCCGTGATCCTCGATCCCCAGGCGCCGCCGGAGGAACTGGCCGGGCTGACCCGCGCCGCCGCGCCGCGCGGCATGGTGATCGACCGCGACCTGATGGAGCGGGCTTCCCCCCGCGACTTCCTTCCCGCCGGGGCGTGGCTGCTGCCGCTGGAAGAGGTGGACCCCAGCCCCTTCGCCCGGCTTGGGCGGTGGCTTGGGCGGTGGCTGGGGCGGTGGCTGGGGCGCGGGGGCGCGGGGTATCCGGCGATGCTCCAGGGGCGGCGGCCGGCGGCCGAACTGCCGGTGTTGATCCCTGGCCGCGCGCCGGCGCTGCTCCTGTTCACGTCGGGCACCACCTCGCGGCCCAAGGGGGTGGAACTGACTCACCGCAACCTGTACGCCCACCTCGACACCCTGGTCCGCCGGTACGGCTATGGCGCCGATACGCGCATCCTCAACCCGTTGCCGCTGCACCATACCGACGGCATCAACCAGGGGCCGACGGTGGCGCTGTTCGCCGGGGCCACCGTCTACCGTCCCGGTCCCTTCACCATCCCGTCCCTGCCCGTCACCGCCGAGTGGATACGGCGCCACCGCATCACCCACTACGTCGGCACCCCCACCATCCTGGCGTTGATCCTGCGGCTGTCGGGGGCCGATGCCGGGTTGTTCGCCACGCCCGACTTCCGCTTCGTCATCTCCATGGCCGGGTTCCTGGACGAGAAACTCTGGCGGTCGTTCGAGGCGCGGTTCGGCGTACGGGTGGTCAACGTCTACGGCCTGACCGAGACGGTGTCGGGTTCGTTGTATTGCGGCCCCGACGACGCCACCCGTCGGTTGGGCACGGTGGGAAAGCCGGCGGACTGCCGGGTCCGCATCGTCGATGAGGCGGGAAGGGACGTGGCGCCCGGCGGCCCGGGCGAATTGCTGTTGAAGGGCGATCATGTCATGCCGGGCTATTTCCAAAATCCCGAGGCGACGGCGGCGGTGCTGAAGGACGGCTGGCTGTACACCGGCGATCTGGCGGTGCAGGACGCCGACGGCTTCGTCGCCATCGTCGGGCGCAAGAAGAACGTCATCATTCGGGGCGGCACCAACATCTACCCGGAGAAGGTCACCTCCGCCCTCAAAAGCCATCCGGACGTGGTCGACGCCTGCACCTTCGGCGTGGTGGACGACATCTGGGGAGAGCGGGTGGTGGCCTGCGTCATCCCGGTGCCGGGGCGCGAGCCGTCGGCCCAGGCCCTGATCGACCACTGCCGGAGCAAGATCGCTCCCGAAAGCCTGCCCGCCGAGATCTACCCGTTCGAGGAGTTCCCGCGCGGTCCCGCCGGCAAGGTGGTGATCGGCCGGCTCAAGGAGATGACGACGGGGCGCCACACCGGAATTCAGAGCCGGCAGGTGCCCGCGGATCTGGGATGGCGCGTCCACCGGATCGCCGCCGCCTGCTTCAGGACGCCTCCCGAGGAGTTGTCGCCCGAGGCGACGCCGGAGGACACGGCCGGTTGGGACTCCTACGCCCATATGGAGCTGGTGACCGCTCTGGAGGCGGAATTCGGCATCCGCCTTGCGCCCAAGGACATCATGACCATGAGTTCGCTGGCCGAGGTGGAGCGGATCGTCCATGGCAAGCTGGCCGGGTGAGGAGGCGGCGCAGGCCCCGCCCCTGGTGGTCTGGATGCTGGCCGCCGGGCTGTTCCTGGTGGTGCTGGGCGCCCTGATGGTGGGATTTTCCTGGTACGACGCCGAGTTCCGGCGCTTCAACCGTGCCCGCCTGGACGCCCTGGCCGCCGCCCCGCCCTTGGCGCTGACCGTGGTGGCGCTGGGTGACTCCCGCCTGCGCCACGCCACCCGCGACGAGGCGGAGATGGCCGATCTGGGGCGGCAGGCGGGGGTGGGCGACCTGCGCTTCCTGCGCATCGTGTACAACGCCGGAGCGTTCGGCGATTTCGTGCCCTTGCTCGACCGCATCCTGGAAGTGCGGCCCGACGTGGTGCTGATCCAGCTTGATTTCCTGTTCCGCGCCCGCGCCTGGGACCGCAATTTCCGCCTCTACCTGCGCAATCTGATGTGGTCGGTGACGCGTGGCACGCCGGTGTTCGACGATCCCTGGGCCACCCAGTTCGACCGCCCCTGTCGCCGCGACGGGCAACCCGACCTGTTTACCGATTCCCGCCATTTCGAGCGCTTCAAGATCGGCGTCGCGCAAGGATTTTCGCTCGATCCCGACGCCCCCGCCTACGCCCGCGTCATGGCCTTTGCCGAAGCGGCCCGCGCGCGCGGCATCCGGGTGGCGTTCGTGCATCTGCGCAGTTCCAGCCAGCTGGAGGCGCTGATCCACGAAGGCCGTGATCTGCGCCCGGATCTGCTGGCGAAGGTGGCGGGTGATTCGAGGGGCGCCGACTTCTGGCGCTTTCCTGCCGAGAGCGCCGGCGACCGCGATTACTGCGATTTTATCCACCTCACCGACGAGGCCAGCCGGGCCTTTTCCCGCTGGCTGGTGCGGCGCCTGGCGTCGTCGTGACTTTCGTCTCCCTGGAGATGCTCGCCTGGATGGCGGGCACTGTGGCGCTGTTCCGGCTGGCGCCCAACGGCCTCCGTCATCCGGTGCTGGCCGGGATCACGCTGGCCTTCCTGGTGGTCCACGCGCCGGGCTCGGTCCTGCCGCTGGTTCTGTTCACGGTCGCCACCTATGGCCTGCCCAGGCTGGGACGGGGCTCCACGGCGGCGCTGCTGGTGGCCGGGGCGCTGGTGGGGGGCGTGCTGCTGGCCTTCAAGGCGGGGCTCGCGGCGCCGGCCGGCGGCTCGGCGCGGCTGGTGATGCCACTGGGGCTGTCCTATTACGCGTTGCGTTGCCTGCACTACCTGATTGAAAGCTACAAGGGCCGGTTGCCGCCCCACGGCTTCGGGGAGTTCGCCGGCTACCTGTTCTTTCTGCCCACCCTGGTCGCCGGCCCGATCCATCGGTTCCCCGACTACCTCCGCGATCGTCGGGACCCGCGCCGGGGCGCGGCGGCCTTGTCGCGGGGGCTGGAGCGCATCCTTTACGGCTATGTCCACATCGTGGTGTTCGGCAACTGGCTGGTGTCGTTGAAACTGCGCGGGCTGGTGGACTCCCTCGGGCCGGAGCGGGCGCGGCTTGCCGAATATCTCGATTGCCTGCGCTTCGGGGCCAACGTCTATTTCCAGTTCGCCGGTTATTCCAGCATCGCCATCGGCTTCGCCCTGCTGCTGGGTTTCCGGGTGATCGAGAACTTCAACTGGCCGTTTCTCGCCCGCAACATCGCGGATTTCTGGCGGCGCTGGCACATCTCGCTGTCGTCGTGGTGCCGGGATTACGTCTACATGCCGGTGGTGGCCTTGACGCGCGACGTGTCGCTGGCGGCGCTGGCGTCCATGCTGGTGTTGGCGCTGTGGCACGAGCTGTCGCCGCGCTATGTCGCCTGGGGGCTTTACCATGGGCTGGGCGTGGTGGCTTGGCAGGGCTTCCAGAAAGCCAGGCGCCGCTTGCCGCCGGTGCGCTCGGAAGCGGGAAGGGCGGTGGCGCTGGCGCTGTCGGTGGCGGTCACCGCTAATTTCGTCATCCTGTCCTTCGCCATCACCAAGGAACCGTCGCTGCGGGAGGCGGTTCGCGTCTACGTCCTTATCCTCTTCGGAGTGAAGCCGGATGTATTCCTTCCTTGAAAAGCGCCTGGGCCGGCGGGCGGCCATCGCCATCCAGACATTGTGGTATCTGATGCTGATGCTGGTTACCGCCTATTACTCTGTGCTGGATCAGGCTCCCTTTCGTTATGCCGAGCTTTAGCTCTTCTCCACAACCGGCGGCCGGGCGCGAAATTGCTACCGGAACGGTGTGGAAGCGGCACTTCGAGCATCTATCCTTCGCCGTAATTGCAGTGTAGGGTTTCCGCTGGCTAACTCTCCCCGGTCCAAGCGAAACTTTTTTCCCGAAGCGAATGGTTCCCGCCAACGCGACAGTCCTGCTGGTCGAAGACACCCCGTCGCTCGCCCGCGTCTACACCGAATACCTCAAGAAAGAGGCGTTCACCGTGGTCGCGGTCGATACGGGCGCGGCTGCGCTCACGGCCCTGACGGAGGCTCGGCCGCAGGTGGTCCTGCTCGACCTCCAACTGCCCGACATGAACGGCATGGAGGTGCTGAAGGCCATTCACGACCAGGGGCTGCCCATGGCGGTGGTGGTGATCACCGCCCATGGCTCGGTCAACGTCGCGGTGGAGGCGATGCGGTGCGGCGCCTACGACTTCGTGGTCAAGCCGTTCAACGCCGAGCGTCTGGTCGTCACCGTGCGCAACGCGCTGGAACGCCAGCGGCTGGCCCAGATCGTCGATACCTACCGCGAGGATCTGGCGCGCACCCGCTATCACGGCTTCATCGGCTCGTCGCTGACGATGCAGGCCGTCTACCGCATTATCGACAGCGCGGCGGCATCGCGCGCCACGGTCTTCATCACCGGCGAGTCCGGCACCGGCAAGGAGGTGTGCGCCGAGGCGATCCACCGCCAGTCGCCGCGCCGCGACAAACCCTTCGTGGCGATCAACTGCGGCGCCATTCCGAAGGACCTGATGGAGAGCGAGATCTTCGGCCATGTGAAGGGCGCCTTCACCGGCGCGCTCACCGACCGGGACGGCGCCGCCAGCCGGGCCGACGACGGCACCCTGTTCCTGGACGAAATCTGCGAGATGGAGTTGGGGCTTCAGACCAAGCTGTTGCGCTTCATCCAGACCGGCACCTTCATGAAGGTGGGCGGCAGCCGGCTGGAGAAGGTGGACCTGCGCATCATCTGCGCCACCAACCGCGACCCCTTGCGCGAGGTGGAGGAGGGCCGCTTCCGCGAAGACCTGTACTACCGTCTCCACGTCATCCCGATCCATCTGCCGCCGCTCAGGGAGCGCGAGGACGACATGATCGATATCGCGCGCCGCTTCCTGGTGGAGTACGCGCGTGAGGAGGGCAAGGCGTTCAAGGCCTTCTCGCCGGAGGCCGAACAGATCTTCCGCGCCTACCACTGGCCGGGCAACGTGCGCCAGCTCCAGAACGTGATCCGCAACATCGTGGTGCTGCACGACGGCGAGCGGGTGGTTCTGCCCATGCTGCCGCCGCCCCTGAACGCCCACAGCCTGCAAGCCCACCCCGTGGGAGGTGCTGCCGCGGCGCTGGGCGCCGGGACGTCACCGGCCCCGGCCGGGCGCAAGGAGATCGTCCCCTTGTGGATGGTCGAGAAGGAGGCGATCGAGGAGGCCATCGCCGCCTGCGACGGCAACATCCCGCGCGCCGCCGCCCTGTTGGGGATCAGCGCCTCCACCATCTACCGCAAGCGTCTGGCCTGGGAGGCCGAGGGACGGCTGTAGGGGCCGGTTCCCCCTCTGTGGTCAGAGTCGATTTCGAGGATGTCCGTCGGGAGTAGGCCCTTGGTTAAGCCCCTGCGGAAAAAGACATAGCCCCGCATTCGAGCCTTGTTCCGGTGGGCGGCGGGCGGTAGCCTTTATCACGTCATCGCTGGTGCGGCCCCGGTCCGGAAAGGGACGCCCGCCACGGGATTCCAAACATTTCGATCACGATGGCCGGCGCACGCCTTTTGTGCTGCCGGACTGGGGCGGGCTTTGCCTTCCGTTGGGCATGGGCTCGCTTCTCTTGCCTATGACGACCAAGGAGATACGCATGGCAACGGGCACCGTCAAATGGTTCAACGCCACCAAGGGCTATGGCTTCATCGAGCCGGAGAGCGGGGTGAAAGACGTCTTCGTCCACATCACCGCGGTTCAGAAGTCGGGGCTTCATGGTCTGGCGGAGGGCCAGCGCGTCAATTTCGAGTTGGCGCGCGGCAACAACGGCAAGGAGGCGGCCGTCAACATCAGCCTCGTCGATTGAGGGTCCGGCCGCGTTGCTGGCTCCGTTGCTAAGGGAGGGAGGGTGCCACGGCACCCTCCTTTTCCATGTGGGCCTTTTTCAGGCCGGGGTGTCGTCGAGCACCGGCAGAAGACCTCGCGTCCGGTAGGCGGCGGAGGTCAGGCGCACCAGCGCCGGCATGCCGCGGCTGAGCGCCGGAATATCCCCTTCGCCTTCCCCTTTGCACAGCCGTTCCAGCTCTCGCGCCCGTTGCGACAACTGGCGGGCGCCGAAGGTGCCGGCGGTGCTTTTCAGGGTATGGGCCTCCTGGGCCAGCGTGGCGGGATCATTGGCCGACGCGATGCGCTCGGCCCTGGCCGTCGCCTCGGCGACGAACTCGCGAACCAGTTCCGGCAGCACCTCGGTATCCAGGTCGTGGGCAAGCTGCTCCAGAACGTCCTCGTCCAGCACCGGCTCGGCCTCGATAACCGGCGGGGCGGCGTTTACGGTGATCGGGGTGGCCTCGCCGATGGCCGGGCGGGGCGGCAGCCAGCGGGCCACCGTTTTCAGAAGCTGGGCGCGGTCGATGGGCTTGGGCACATAGTCGTTCATGCCGGCGACCAGACAGCGGTCGCGATCCCCTTCCATCACGTTGGCGGTCATGGCGACGATGGGGGTCGAGCCGATGGGCTCCGGCATCGACCGCACGGTGGCAGTGGCGCCGAAGCCGTCCAGCTCGGGCATGGCGATGTCCATCAAGATCAGGTCGTAGGGGCGGTTGCGCACCGCCTCGACCGCCTCCAGCCCGTCGGCGGCCACGTCCACCTGATAACCGGCACTTTTCAGGATGGCCCCGGCAACCATCTGGTTGGTCACGCTGTCCTCCACCAGGAGGAGGCGGCGGTTGCGGTCGGGGGCGGCCGGCTCGGCGCCGGCGGTCCTCGCGGGGGTGGGCCGGGGCAATGGCACGCCGCCCAGCGCCGTCAGAAGGTGCGCCTGCCGGGCCGGCTTCAGCACGCAGGAGGAGAAGCCCATCCGTTCCAGAAGCGGCCAGTCGGTACGGTGGCCGACCAGGGTCAGCAGCACCAGCCGTGTGCTGCCGGCCGGTCCCAGGCCACGGGCCAGGGATTGCAGCACCAGAAGATCGGGCGGCTGTTCGGCGAAGGCGCCGTCCACCACCGCGGCATCGAACCGCTTGCCCTTTTCCGCCAGATCGGCCAACCCCTCGGCGAGGTTGGCGTGATCGGTGACCTGCGCCCCCCACGAGGCGAGTTGCTGGGCCAGCGTCCGCCGGCAGACGGCGTTTCTCTCGATCAGCAGGACGCGCCGGCCGGTCAGCGCCTCGGCGCCCGGCGTAACGGCCAGGGCGGCGGCCTGTCGGGTCAGGGTGATGGTGAACCAGAAAACGCTGCCTTCACCGGGGCGGCTGTCGAACCCGATCTCGCCGCCCATCAGTTCGACCAGGCGCTTGGAGATGGCCAGGCCCAGTCCGGCGCCGCCCTGGCGGCGCGACAGCACCGGGTCGACCTGGGTGAACTCGCGGAACAGCCGCGACTGCGCCTGCCGGTCGATGCCCACGCCGGTGTCGGCCACCTCGAAACGCAGGCGCACGTTGGTGGGGTCCGGGTGGCCGGCGTCGATGTGGGTGACGGTGACCGCCACGCCCCCTTCTTCGGTGAACTTGACGGCATTGCCGGCCAGATTCATCAGCACCTGCCGCAGGCGTCCGGCGTCGCCCTTCAGCGCGGACGGTACGCCCGCCGGAACGCAGGCGGCGAGCGCGATCCCCTTGGCGGTGGCGCGCGCCGCCAGAAGTTCCACCGTGCTTTCGACGACGCCGACGAGGTCGAAGTCGTTGGCCTCCAGCGTCAGCTTGCCGACCTCCATCTTCGACACGTCCAGGATGTCGTTGAGGATACCGAGCAGCGCCTCGCCCGACTCCCGCGCGGTCTGGGCGTAGGTGCGCTGCTCCGAGGTCAGCCGGGTGTCGAGCAGCAGGCCGATCATGCCCAGCACGCCGTTCATCGGCGTGCGGATCTCGTGGCTGATCATGGCGAGGAAGGCGGTCTTGGCCTGGCTCGCCTGCTCGGCCTGTTCCTTGGCCAGCCGAAGCTTGGTTTCGCCGCGTCGACGCTCGGTGACGTCGCGCAGCGCGATCACCCGCGTCGTCCGGCCGTCCAGGGTAACGAAGCGCCCGACCCCCTCCGCCAGGAAGCGGCTGCCGTCGCGCCGCAGGCAGACGATCTCGAACATCCCTTCGTACCGGCTCTCGATGCGGCGGTGGGCGGCGTCCAGGTATTCGGGGGCGATCAGCCGGTCGGCGTGGATGCCGATCATGTCGCTGACGGAGGCGAAGCCGAACAGCCGGGCGGCCGTGATGTTGGCCTCCAGCACCTGGCCATGATCATGGACGATGATGGCTTCCAGCACGGCATCGGTCAGCGTGTAGAAACGATCCTCGCTCTCGTTGAGCCGGGCCTCCATCTGCCGCGGCCCGGTGACGTCGACATGGATGG
>DASPMK010000477.1:0-11323 GCA_035627075.1 Azospirillaceae bacterium | reverse complement strand
CCCCTGGCAGGCAGTGGCCCTGACCGGCCAGTTCCAGCAGATCCCACCACGTCGCCAACGCGTGCAGCGTGATGCCGAGCGGGGCCAGACTTTCGTGAATGGTATCGAAGCAACCGTACTGAAAGATCACGAAGCCGTCGTAAACTTCGCAGCCCGCGCGGCGCAACGGTTTGGCCAACCCGGCCTTGCGGCAGCCGTCGGTGGCCAGCTGATCGACCAGCAGCACCCGCCAGCCCGGTTCCACATGGCCTTCCACCGGGTGCTTGTGCGGGTCGTCGGGCGGGTCCCGACGCACATGGAGCAGCGGCAGGTTGAGCCGGTCGGCGATCAGCGCCGCCCACACCTCGCCCACACCCTGACCGGCGGCCACGGCATCAAGCGCGCCCGTGTCGGTCTCCTGTCGGATCATGCGCACCGCCAGCGTCAGAACCGTCGAGCGGGCCTCCGGGTCCGACAGCAGGCGGCGGGTGTCGACGTGGATCGGGCTGACCAGCCCGGAGGAGGTGCAGGTAAAGGGGTGTTCGGCGTCAAAGGTCACGGCACCGGTGTCGAGCAACAGCCGTGCCGTGGTCAATGCGCCTTCTCGCAGCTCGATGTCCCAGGCGTCCGGGATCATGGCATGCCTCCCTGACATTCGATGATTTCAAGTGGGGATCGTTCAGCCCCTGTCACAAGGGGTGGTTTCGCGACCTTTGTTCGGGTCACCCCATGAACTGGGCGGAGGGAGACTTTTGTTCCAGTGAAACAGTGGAGACAACGGCGCGTCCGGGCACCTTCTGTCGGGGGACGGCGGAACTAAGGCTCACTATCGAATGATCGAACCCTGAATTGACGCGCCGCGGGACAGGTATTAAGTTACCGAAAAATCGAACCATTCGAAAAAATGCGCCCGTCCCCTTGAGAAGAGGACTTGCTTGGTCGAGAGTCTGGCGATCCGGATGCCCGCGTCGATGGGGCAGCCGTGTTGGGACGCGGCGAGCCTGGTTCATCCGGTCGAACCGTTTCCAGCCACTACGCCCAACGGCGAGGTGGCCGATGCCTTCCAGCGTGATCCGGGACGCACCGCTTTACCCATGCGTCAGGCCGATGGGCGCATTGCGCTGATCGGTCGGGTCGCCTTTCTTGCCCGTTTCGCCGGTTCTCCGCCTGAGGGATGGGAGCGGCGTCCCGTAGCGGAGGCGGCGGTGGCGATTGACCGCGATCCCCTGACGGTCGAGGCGGCGACGGCGCTGGGGGAGGTGGCTGTCCGCGTTATCGCCGACAAGCCCGAGGCCTTGGCGACCGGCTTCGTCGTCAACCGCGGCGACGCTTACGCCGGCATTGCCTTTGGCGTCGAGCTGTTCGCCTGTCTGGCCGGACAGCATGGCCCCGCCAGCGGACGGCGCATCGAGGACCGCACCCTCAAAAGCTTCGAGAATTCGCCGGTGGCCATGTACCGGGCTCTGCCCGACGGCCGGCTTCTGGTCGTCAATGAGGCGCTGGCCCGGCTTTACGGCCATGGCGAATCCGGAGAGTTGCTGGCCCGGCTGGAGCGCATCCACGAGGTCTGCATCGACACCACGGTGGCCGACGACGCCGCCCGCGTGCTGGGGCGCGACGGCGAGGTCAACGGCCTGGAGTATCAGGTCCGCCGCCAGGACGGGGCGATCTTGTGGGTATCGGAGAACTGCCGCACCGTGCGCGCCGCCGATGGCGAGGTGACGCTGCTGGAAGGCACCATCCTCGACATCACCGAGCGCACCAAGTACGAGTTCCAGCTTGCCCGCGAGCAGGTTCTTCTTCGGGCCACCCTGGAGAACATGGACCAGGGCATCATGATTACCGAGCCCGACGGCATGCTGTCGGCGTGGAATCCGCGCTTCGCGCAACTCCTCGGCCTGCCGGAGGACTTCCTCGCCCGCCATCCGGCCTTGGGCGAGATCGGCCGGCGCCAGCTCATGGCCGGTGATCTGGTCGAGTACGACGATCCCCCCGCCGAGGCCGTGCGGCGCTGGGGCGCGGCACGCCCGGGAGCCGCCGGGACGGAGTTGGAGGAGTGGCGCCGGCCCAACGGCCGGGTGCTGGAGGTACGGACCAACCACCTGCCCGAGGGCGGGTTCGTGCGCACCGTCACCGACGTCACCGACCGCAAGCGCGCGGAGAAGGCCCTGCGCGCCAGCGAGCAGATGCTGCACGCGGTGATCGACGCCATTCCGGCCAAGATCAACGTCAAGGATCTGGACCAGCGTTACCGCCTGATGAACCGCTATCAGGCGGAGTTTTACGAGGTCGAGGCGGGGGCCGTGGTGGGACGCACCCCGCACGAGGTGCTGGGCCGCGCCGATGGCCTTGAGGCCGACCTGTGGGATCTCGCCGTCATCGAAACCGGCGAGGCCCTGCCGTTTTACGACGAGGAGGAGCGCGATGCCCGCGGCGAGACACGGCATTGGCTGACCACCAAGGTGCCGCTCAAGGATCGCCACGCCATGGTGTCGCAGATCGTCACCGTGTCCTTGGAGATTTCCGGGCGCAAGCACGCGGAAGCGGCGCTGGCCCAGGAAAAGGCCTTCCTGCGCGCCACGCTGGAGAACATGGATCAGGCGGTCATCATGATGGACCGCGACCTGCGCCTGATCGGCTGGAACCTGCGTTGCGTCGATCTGCTGGACCTGCCGAAGGATTTGCTGGACACCCGTCCGACGATGGACGACATCGCCGCCTACCATGCCGCCCAGGGCGAGTACGAAGGCGACGCCGATGTCGAGGAACAGGTGCATTTCTGGGGCAACCAGCGCGCCATCCTGGAAAGTTGGCCGATCTACGAGCGCAGGCGCCCCAACGGCACGGTGATCGAGGTTCGCACCAACCGCCTGCCCGGCCACGGCTACGTCTGCACCTATACCGACATCACCGAGCGCAAGGAAGCCGAGGAGATGGCGATCCGCCATCGCGAGCAGCTTCGCGCCATTCTCGACGCCAGCCCGGTCGGCGTGTGCATCACCGATGGCGACGGCACGGTCATCTGGTGCAATTCGCGGCTGGCCGAGATTTTGGGGGCGACCCGCGACAGGATCGTCGGCGGCAATCGGTTCGACTGGTTCGTCAACACCGGCGATCCCGAGCGGGTAGAGGAGGAGTTCCGCCGCACAGGTTCGGTGCGCGATGTCGAGTGCGAGATGCGGCGTCTCGACGGCTCGCGCTGGTGGACGCTGATGACCCTCGATCCCAAGGAGTTCGACGGCCAGCCGGGTACCGTGTCGTGGCTCTACGACCTGACCGCGCGGCGTCAGGCCGAGCAGGCGTTGCGCCAAAGCGAGGAGCGCCTGAACCTTGCCGTATCGACCACCCGTTCCGGCGTATGGGATGCCGATTACCAGACCGGCGTTCACTGGTGGTCGCCGGAATTCCTGGCGATGATGGGCTATGACTCCGATGAGCTGCCGCGCGAGGCCGGTACCTGGGAGATGCTGATCCATCCCGAGGAGCGGGCGCGGGTAACGGCGGAGGCGGCGCTCTACCTTGCCGGAGAGCGGCCCGCCTATCATGCGACCTTCCGTATGTCCCACAAGGATGGCGGCGACATCTGGGTGGAGGCGCGCGGCCACGCGTTGCGCGATACCGCCGGCAAGCCGCTGCGTTTCACCGGCATCATGTCCGACATCACCGAACGCCGCCGCAACGAGGAGGCCCTGCGCGCCGCCCAGGAAGGCCTGATCCAGGCGGAGAAGATGGCCTCGCTCGGCGGGCTGGTTGCCGGCGTGGCGCACGAAATCAACACGCCCATCGGCTCCGCGCTCACCGCCTCCTCGCACCTGTCCGAACGCACCGAAGGCTTCAGCTGTCTGTTCGAGTCCGGGACCCTGCGAAAATCCGACGCCCAGGGCTACATCAAGCTGGCGCTTGAGACGACGACGATCATTACCAGCAACATCAGCCGCGCGGCCGAACTGATTCAGAGCTTCAAGCAGGTGGCTGTCGACCAGTCCAGCGACGAGCGCCGCCGCTTCAAGATGCGCGGTTATATCGACGAGGTCCTGACCAGCCTGCGGCCACGGCTGCGCAAGGCGGCCCATTCGGTGGCGGTGGACTGCCCGATGGAGATGGAGGTCGACACCTATCCCGGCGCCCTGTTCCAGGTACTGACCAATCTGGTGATGAACGCGCTGGTCCACGCCTTCGCGGAAGGACAGACCGGCGGCATCATCATCACCGTCGGCGAACCGGCCGACGGGGAGGTGGAATTGCGCTTCGCCGACAGTGGGCGCGGCATTCCCAAAAATCATCTGGCGCGCATCTTCGATCCCTTCTTCACCACCCGCCGGGGCTCCGGCGGCACGGGGCTGGGTTTGCATATCGTCTTCAACATCGTCACCCGTCGGCTGGGGGGCACCATCAAGTGCGACAGCACGGAAGGGAGAGGCACCACCTTCACCATCCGGTTTCCGCGCGTTGCTCCGGCCGAGGCGGTGGTGCGAGGTTGACATGAGGGTAAGAACGTCGCTCCCTAGTCGCGGCGAGTGACGCCACGGGTGCGGCGGCAGCCATTCGGAAAAGGGCAGGACCATGGTGGGTGTGGACGACGAGGGCAGCGACGACGACCTTCTCTTCACAGAGGATGAGGAGCAGGACCCGGCCGCCGAGGCTTCCCAGCCGCCCCGAGGCGAGCCGTGGACGATCCTGATCGTCGACGACGATCCCGAGGTTCACGCCATCACGCGCGTGGTCTTGGGGGATGTGGTCTATGCCGACCGGCCGCTCCGCTTCCTGTCGGCCTATTCGGGGACCGAGGCCCGCGACGTCTTGCGCCAGCACACGGATATCGCGACCATCCTTCTCGACGTGGTGATGGAGACGGACGACGCGGGGTTGCGCCTGGTCCGCTTCATCCGCGATGAATTGCAAAACCAGCAGGTCCGCATCATCCTGCGTACCGGCCAGCCGGGTCAGGCGCCCGAGCGGCAGGTGATCGTCAGCTACGACATCAACGACTACAAGGCCAAGAGCGAGCTGACCGCGCAGAAGCTGTTCACCGCCACCGTCGCCGCCCTGCGCTCCTATCAGCATATCTCCACTATCGAGCAGAGCCGGCGGGGGCTGGAGAAGATCATCGAGGCCTCGGCCACGCTGTTCGAACAGCGCTCGCTGGAGCAGTTCGTCCAGGGCGTCATCCTTCAGATCAGTTCGCTGATCCGCAACGCCCAGGGCTCGCTCCTTTGCACCGTGAAGCGGGAGGCCAAGAACGGAGGGGCCGTCGATTGCGCCGAAGTGGTGGCCGGCTCCGGCCCGTTCGAGGAGCATCGGGGCCGCCCGGTCCGCTCCTGCATTTCGCCCGAGGTGGCCGAGGATATCGAAACCGCCTTCCGCGAACGATGCAACATCTACCGCGACAACCATCTCGTGATGGTGTTCCGGTCGCGCAATCACGCCGCCAGCGTCGTCTATATCCGCGGGCCGTCGGCCTTGAACGATATCGACCGGCGACTGATCGAAATCTTCTGCGCCAAGGTCGCGATCGGCTTCGACAACGTCTATCTCTATGAGCAGTTGATCAACGCCCAGAAGGCCACGGTTTATGCGCTGGGCAAGATGGCCGAGTTCAAGGACGAGGTGACCGGCGAGCACGTCAAGCGGATCGAGCGCATGGCGACCCGCATTGCCCAGGAGCTGTCTCGGCGCGGCCACTACACCGACCAGATCGACGATGCTTTCATCGAGCATATCGGCATGGCGTCGATTCTGCACGATGTCGGCAAGGTGGGCATTCCCGACAGGATTTTGCGCAAGCCGGGCAAGCTCGATCCCGACGAGATGAAGGTGATGCGCGAACACGCCGCCATGGGCGGCACGATCCTGCGCGAGGCGGCGGGATTGGTGGACGGCAACAATTATCTCTCGATGGGGGCGGAAATCGCGGAAAGTCACCACGAGAAGTTCAACGGCGCCGGCTATCCCCACGGCATCAAGGGGATGGACATTCCGCTGGCCGGGCGCATCGTGGCGGTCGCCGACGTGTTCGACGCCTTGATGCACAAGCGCCCCTACAAGGACGCCTGGACCCGTGACTCCGCCCTGGAGCTCATCAGGAAGGAAACCGGCGAGCACTTCGATCCGCTGGTGGTCGAGGCTTTTCTGACGGTGGTTCAGGAGGAATACGGCAACCTGCCGGCTCCGGAGCAGCCGCCCGCGGCGTGACGGCCGCCTCTATCCGCTGGTGGCCTGCGCCATCCAGGCCGACACCGGAGCGATCGCCATGGCGCTCATCGGATGGTTGTTCTTTGTCTGGGCAGCGTCTACCCTGAAGGCTTCCTGTGTCGCCTTGATCGTCCCTGGCGTTGCAGGTTTGTAACTCTCGGGCAGTCATCCTCAAGTCCGCCCGAAACCATCGGGAGGGCAGGGCATGCGGCCGAAGGCCGAGATCGAAAGCGCCGTGCATCGTCGCGTCGCGCAAGGAAGTCATCCCGGCTTCGTCATCGGCCTGTGGCGCAACGGCGAGGTGGAAACCATCGCTCACGGCATTGCCGACGTCATCGGCGGCGGCCCGATGACCCGCGATCTGCTTTTCGAGTTGGGTTCGATCACCAAGGTGTTCACCGGCATTCTTCTCGCCGCCATGGCCGATGGCGGCGAGGTGGACGTGGAGGAGCCGGTGGGGCGGTTCCTTGAAGGGTGTGTCGAGCTTCGCCCGGCCTTCGCCGAGCAGGTCACGCTTCTCGATCTTGTCACGCATCACAGCGGCTTGCCGGTCATGCCGGCGGAGTTCGACGGCATCGAACACGATGGCCCACAACCCTTCTACCCGCGGGAAAGCTTCTATAAGCTGTTGCGCGAGTTCGAACCGCCGGTGGAACGGGGGGGCCTGTACAGCAACGTTGCTTTCGGTCTGCTTGGCCACTGCCTGTCGCTTCGGGCGGGGCTGCCGCTGGCGACCTTGATGCTGGAACGGATATTCCAGCCCCTGGGCATGACCGCCACGGGTTACGACCGGCCGAAGGTGGGGTTGGCGCGCGGCCACGGTCCGGCGGGGAATCGCCGGCCGGCTTGGGACATTACCGAAACCATGCACGGTGCCGGTGGCCTGCGCGGGCCGGTGGCCGATCTTCTGCGCCTCGTCCAGGCCTGTCTGGAGGAGCCGGGGGGCTGCGTGGTCCGGCGGGCCGTGCATACGTCACTGCGCCCGGTGCGCCATTACCATGGCGGCAGCGACATCGGCTTGGGCTGGGAGATCAACGGCGATTTCCCGCCGGACTGTTTTGCCTACAAAGGCGGGTCCACGACCGGCTTCACCACCTGTGTCCTGCTGGCGCCGGAGCGGAACGAGGCGGTGGTCGTGCTGTCCAACGCCAGCCAGGGAATCCGCGATCTGGCCTATTATGCTATCGATTCCCGGTTCGGGCTTTATCCTCATGGCTGTTGGGACCCCCCTTTCATCGCGCCACCCAAGTGGTTTGACAGCGCGGCCAACCCCTGCCGGCGCGACGCCCCCGTCTGACAGCCCGGGCCGTCACTCGGCGGCGGCCAGAACGTGGGGGTGCGGCGGGATGTTCAGGGCGATGCCGGCATCCCACAGCAGCCGTGTCAGTTCTCCACCGGACTCAAGCGCGAGGCACAAAGGCACGATCGGCAGCCAGCGGTCGAGAAGCGCCGCCGCCTCATCATGCCGATAGTGTTGAAGGGCGGTGAGCGCGGCCAGGAGAGTCCGCTCGTCGTCGCCGATGGCGTCATGGTCGATGGGCAGGGCGCGCAAGGGTTGGCGGGCGGCGGCGAAAGCACCAAGAAAGGCGGCCAAGGGCATGGGGGCCGCCTCGGGCAGGCCCGCGCCCAGCAGCATTTCCCGAATCACCGGCAGAACCTGGGCCGCGTGGGGGCGCCGCCGGAACCACAGGCGCGCCGCCCGCACCAGGGCGCCTTCGGCGGCCGGCAGGCCAGGGACGAAAAAGCGCGGCAGCGCCGGTACGGTAGATTGGGGCTTGGGCATGGTCGTATCCCGAAAGTGGCGTCGTTTCCATCAGATTAACGCCACACGGATGAAATTGCGAGTCATTATTAATTGCATTTTGTGCGGCCTTCTGGCATCTGGATGTCGCAGACCAATTGCATGATGTTTAGCCCAAACCCAAGGAGTTCATTCATGAAAGGCGATCCCAAGGTTATTGCGCATCTGAATAAAATTCTGACTAACGAGCTTACGGCGACCAGCCAGTATTTTCTTCATGCCCGCATGCTGAAAAACTGGGGGCTGAAGCGTCTCGCTCACCATATTTTCCATGAATCCATTGACGAGATGAAACACGCTGACAAGGTTATCGAGCGTGTGTTGTTTCTCGAAGGCCTTCCAAATCTTCAAGATCTTCACAAGCTGGAGATCGGTGAAGATGTGCCGGAAATTCTCAGCAACGATCTCCGGCTGGAGCACAAGGCTCGCGAGGCGCTGATCGAAGCCACTACCACCTGTGAAGAAGTGCGGGATTACGAAACCCGCCATCTTTTGGCCGGGTTGCTCGACAATACCGAGGAGCATATCGACTGGTTGGAAACCCAGGTGGACCTGATTCAGCGGATCGGCACCCAGGGCTACCAACAGGAACAGATGTACGGCGAGGAAAACTGAGCCGGCCGGCTGGGATTCCGGCCGGGTATGATACGGACAAAAGCTTCTGGCGCCGTCCGTATCATACCGACAAGCGAATGGAACGGCTTTTCATTCGCGGCCATCGGGCCGCTTGGCTTCGCGCCCACGGGGCGTGGGGCCACGGTCGCGGTCCTATACCAAGTTCAGAAGGAAGAACTTTCTGAACTTGGTATCAGAGGCTCGCCGGCATCACATGCATCCGGCCAAACCGTCGCGCGCCACCACGGCCATGCGCTGCTCGATCACCCCGGCGCGCCGGGCGTGGTAGGTGCTGGGGCGGGCGGGATCGCGACGGCGTGGTGCCGGCAGCGAAACCGCGAGCAGGGCTGCCTCGCGCCGCGTGAGCAGGGCGGCCGACTTGCCGAAGTGGGCCAGTGCTGCGGCCTGGGCGCCGTAGACGCCATCGCCCCACTCCGCGATATTCAAATAGACTTCCAGGATGCGCCGCTTCGGCCACAGCGTTTCGATCAGCACGGTGAAGCCGGCCTCCAGCCCTTTCCTCAGCCATGTGCGGTCGGGCCATAGGAAGGCGTTCTTCGCGGTCTGCTGTGAAATGGTGGAACCGCCGCGCATCGGCCCGTCGTCGCCGTTATCCTCCAGCGCTTCCTGGATGGCGTTCCAGTCGAACCCGGAATGCCGGCAGAACAGCGAATCCTCGGACGCGATGACGGCGTGGATAAGATTGGGGGAGATTTCTTCCAGCGCCACCCAGTCCTTGGCGATGCCGGCGCCTTGCGCCGCGCGGGCCAGCATCAGCGCCGTGGCCGGCGGCGGCACCGTTCGGTAGAGCAGCACCCACACCACGCAAGCCAAGACGATGCCGAACGCGAGGCGGGCGAGCGAACGGACAATCCGGCGAGGGCGGGCGGTCACGGTGGCAAGGCTCCCTAATTCGATGTTCGACCCTATCGGACGCATGGGCCGATTTCCAGCGGATCGCCCGCGCTCCCCCCTCGCCGGAATTGGGTGGGCTGTTCTATAGTCGTTCCGTCATGGAACCCGTCCCCGTCCGTCGCCTCTCCGACCTCCCCGTGCTCGTCGCCCGCGCCACCTCCGCCGTCTGCCTGACGGGGGATGGCGAGGTGGAGACGCTGAGCCTTGCCGCCGCCGCCGACCGGCTGCGGGGCGAGCCGGTGATGGTATGCCACGCCAAGGCGCTGGCGAAGCGGCTGGGGGTGGAGCGCTTCCCCGCCTTCGATCTCCTGGAACTGTTCGCCTTCGTCCTGCCGGCGCGCTTCTGCCTGCCGACACCGCGCGGTCTGGCCGAGGCGCTGGGCATCGCCGTGCCGGCCTCCCTGGAGGACGAGGCGATGGTCCTGCTGCGCGCCGCGCATCGCCTGCTGGGTCTGCTCAAGGACCCGGTGGCCGAGCCGCGCTCCGATCCGGTCGCCATCGCCTGGGTGATGGGGCGGGCGGGCTGGCCATGGGCGCCGTTCGTGCTGGCCGCCTTGGGCGCCTGCGACGGGCCGGCGGACGGGCGGGCGCGCGCCGCGCTTCAAGTCTATCGCCGCCTGCCCGAGTGGGAGGCCGAGCCGCCCGAGCCGCCGCCCGGCCAGAGCCCGGTGGAACCGAGCGAGGCGCGCAAGCGGCTGTCGGAGATGGTGGGGGTTGGTGGCAAGGGGCGGGCCGAGCCCCGGCCGCAGCAATCGGACTACTCCAGCGCGATATCCGCCGCCTTCCTGCCGCGCATGGAGCCGGGGGCGCCCAACATGGTGCTGGCCGAGGCCGGCACCGGCGTCGGCAAGACGCTGGGCTATCTGGCGCCGGCCAGCCTGTGGGCCGAGAAAAACCGGGGGCCGGTGTGGATTTCCACCTACACCCGCAATCTTCAGCATCAGATCGATGCCGAACTGGACCGGCTGCACACCGACCCGGCGGTCAAGGCGCGGCGCGTCGTACTGCGCAAGGGGCGGGAGAACTACCTCTGCCTGCTGAACTTCGAGGAGGCGGTGCGCTCCATCTCCATGCTGCCGCAAAGCCCCTACGTCGTGCCGCTGGGGTTGATGGCACGCTGGGTGGCGGCGACGCGCGACGGCGACATGCAAGGCGGCGACTTCCCAGGCTGGCTGCCCGATCTGGTCGGGCGCGGCGCCACCCTGGCGCTGGCCGACCGGCGTGGCGAGTGCGTGTTCTCGGCCTGCGATCACTTTCACAAGTGCTTCATCGAATGGTCGATCCGCCGCGCCCGCAAGGCCGACATCGTCGTCGCCAACCACGCCCTGGTCATGATTCAGGCGGCGTTGGGCGGCGGAGACGACACGCGGCTGCCCACCCGCTATGTCTTCGACGAAGGCCATCACGTCTTCGACGCCGCCGACAACGCCTTCGCCGGCCATCTCACCGGACGCGAGACGGCCGAACTTCGCCATTGGTTGCTGGGGGCCGAGGAGGGGCGGCGCAGCCGGGCACGCGGCCTGAAGCGCCGCATCGAGGATCTTGTCGCCACCGACGACGAGGCGGGCAAGCTGATGGAGGAAATCCAGATGGCGGCCCGCACCCTGCCCGGCGAGGGCTGGGCTGCGCGGGTCACCAGCGATGCCGGCGACAAGGCGGTGATCGGTCCCACCGAGCGCTTCTTGTGGGTGGTGCGCCGGCAGGTCTACGCCCGCGCCCACGGCGCCGACAGCCCTTACAGTCTGGAAACCGAACCCCGCCCGCCCGGCGAGGGGCTGCTGGAGGCCGCCGAGGCGCTGGAGTCGGCGTTGGCCAAATTGG
>DASPMK010000476.1:0-6072 GCA_035627075.1 Azospirillaceae bacterium | reverse complement strand
TACACCCTTGACCCCGGCCCCACTGAGCAGCAGACGCACCTGATCGCCGTCGCGCCCCACCAGCGGCCAGGAATCGACCGCCAATCCTTCCAGCGATGCGCGTGTCATCACCGGCCCCAACGATTCCCATTGCAGTTCGACCGTAAGCCGCCGGGCCGGGTGCGGCGTTGCCGCTGTGCGGTTCAACTCCTCCAGCGCTTTACTGCCCCCCCCTGTCCGCAAGGCCTCCAGCATGCCGGAACGCTGGTTCAGCGTCTGGCGAAGAATGCGCGGCCCCCCGTCTTCCCCGGCATGCAGAAGAGCAAGGCGCCCCAGCCCTCGGTTGGTCGCGGCTCCCAGATGAATGCGACCGGCAATCAGCGCGTCCAGGAAATGGCCCAGCATCGCCTCCGCCTGCGCCGCGTCCTGTTTTTTGGCGACGTCGATGGACATCGCCAAGCCCAACGTGGACCCGGCCGGAAGCATCGCTCGGTCGTACTTGATGCGTGCCGCCGCCGCGCCGGAAAGACGGTCGATCCCCACGCCGTCACGCAGTTCGGGCGCCCCGCCCGGCACCACGATGGGCGCATCCTCGATTTGGATGTGACTGGCCCACCCGTCCCAGCGCCCGCCACCCCGCGTCGGAACCTTGCCCCACAGCCGGTCAGTTTCCTCCGGACCAAACGACCGCGTCCACCACGCACGAAAAGCGCCGGCGAGGCTGGTTCCGGGAACATGCCATCCGCCCGCGCCATCGCGCGCCAGCGGCAGGTCGGTATCGGGATCAGCGCCAAGACCGCCGACATGCAGCGGCGTCATCGTGCGCAACGTCCCTTGGACGATCCACCGTTCCGCGATCTCACGCGCCATGGTGCGTCTCCTCCTCCTGGCCGTCGAGCGCGCGCTTGTGATTGTGGAACACCGCCTCAAAGACGGCGCGCACGGCCTCGGCCCACAGCAGCGTTTTGAGTTCGGCGGTGGTGCGCCCGGTCAGGAGCAGCGGCGGCGACAATCTCGCCTCCATCAGCCGCCAGACCGCCTCCGCGTCGCTCACCAACTCGCGGAAAGCCCGCAGGGCATTTTCCGGCCATCGCTTGCGCCGCTGCCGCACGCTTTCCAGATGCTCGAACCAGAGGGCTACGGCCTCGCGATCCTCAACGCCGCGCAACCGTTGCAGCACCGCCCGCAGATTGCCGAGTTGGCTCATCCGCGGCGCGTCCCCCGGTTTCTCCGGAAGATGCAGCCGACGGCGAACATGCCTGTCGGCTCCGACGAGAAGAGCGGCCTGCCGAACCGCCGCGCGCCATGCCTCTTCCTCAAGCAGGCAGGCGAACGCCGTTTCGGGAGCATTCAAGGGCAGCGAGGGCCATGCCGGCGCCCCGGCTTCCTTGTTCGCGACAACGGCGTCATCGGTCTTCCGCAAATCCTTGCGGGCCAGCACGGCGGGATTGATCGCGATGCGCCCGAACCCTTCGGCGCGGCGCTCCCCGATCCCTTCCACGGCCAGTGCCTCCAGGGTCTTGGGATCGGGCCGGGGCAATACCGTGAAAACCGCGCACGACCCCGCTTGGATGGCCACCAGCGAGGGACGCGGCAAGCCCCAGCGCTCGTGCCAGGAGTCGATGCGCCGCACCCGCACGGCGGCGGTGATCGTTTCCTCATCCTTGGACGGAGTTACCGGCCTAACCACAAAGCCGCCGCCCAGCCCCTGCCTTAAAGCCTCGGCCAAGTCCTCCACGGTCGTCGCCGGCCGCAAGGTCGGGGATCGCAGCAGAATGTCCGACAGGCACCAGACGACCAGCCGGTCATCGGTCGTCGCCCCGATCTCATCCGCCACCGGCGTCGGGGGGCCGAGCACGGAGATCGTCACCGCCCCATAGTCATCCTTCTTCGACCGCCCCAGGCGGCCTTGCCCCGCCAACGCCGCGAAAGCCCCCGCATGGTCGAGTTCGGCCGCCAGATCGGGCCGCACCCATAGTTCACCGCGCAGGCGCGTCCCGGCCGGGATCGCCTGATACGAATACAGGCCGCCGACCTCTTCGGTTGGCCGTTGAACCGGATCATCGATGACGTTGTGGGTGCGCAGGATCGGTTCGATCTTCTCGATGCGCAGCGCGCCGCCCTGGAGCGCCAGATACCCTTCGCGCAACGGCTTGAGCTGCCGGCTCGGCCGTTCGGCAAGCCGATTGACGACCCGGCCCTCATCGCTGCCGGCCGCGTCCTTGATGGCCGCCAGAGCAAAAGGCATCGGCCGGCCGCGCTCTCCCCCCACCTCCGGGGTCAGCGGCAGAACCCGCAGGTCGCCGCGCCGGATCGCGCCATGAACGTCGAACCCCTTCCGCGCGAAAGCCCTCGCCACCAGCGGCAAAAGGCTGTTGCCCGGCACATGGTCCAGGGCTTCCACCAGATTGCCCAGACTGCGCCGGGTCACCGACAACGGGCTGTCCAGCACGACCGACAGCGCCACGCGGACAAAGCCCCCGACCCCGCCCGTGCTGGAGGGGATCGCAAGGCTCGGCGCCGGCTGCGATGGCTTGTCCGCGCGCGGTGCCGGTGTCGGGTGACGCTCCAGCCAACTCAAGGCGGCCTCGACATCGGCATCGGTCTGACCGGCGATGGTCAGGCGAAGGCGTCCGGCCCCCCGCCGCCGCTTCCCGCCCAGCCGGTCGGCCAGCCGCGTCGCCGCGACCAGCAGCGCGCAGGCATCGGCCGCCCGCGCCTCCCCCATTCCGCCCAGATCGAGAGTGCCAACAGCCTCCAGCACCGCCCCCTTGCGGGCCATTTCGTCAAAGCGCAAGTGTTCGTCGGCCGCCCGCCCGCTGCGCGGATCGATCGCCACGCCCGGCTTGATGAAGGTCAGCGCCGCGCGCAAGGCGCCGGCATCGGGATGGGCCAGCCGCTTGACCAGTGTCTCGGGAAACCGCGCCCCGCGCAGCGACAGCGCCGCCTTGCGCGGCCTCTCCTCCTCGGCCTCTTGGTTAAGGGCTGGCTGGGTGCCGAAAATATCGTCAACCAGATCGGACCAGCGCTCGGTCCCGGCTTCCGGGCCGGTCCCTTCATCCCCCAGGTCGAGGGCGTGGGCCAGCCGCTCGCAGGCGTCCCGGTAAATGCCGGTCAAGGTTTTGGCCGGAACCCATGGTAAATCGTCGAGATCGCGGGCCACCAGCCGGTCGATGCTGCCCGGCCGTCCGGTGCCGGTGCCGACGTGCCAGTCGGTCAGGAAAGTGAGGCGCAGGGTAAAGCCCCACTCGCCGGACGCCGGGTCCATCAGCCGCAAGCCTGTCACAGCGCCATCCATGCCGCCCTCCTTACCGCCAGAAGCCGACGAGATCGAGGGCGTCGAGCAGGCGTATCGCCGGCCCTTCCGGCGTATCGACGAACAGCGATGTCCCGTCGCCCGAACCCACCAGCTTCGGCCACGCCTGTCGAGCGCGCGATGGTGCATCCTGCCGTTCCCGCCCCAGAACGGCATTCAGGCGGGCATGGGCAACACCCGGCCCCTCGTGCGCCGCCTCGCGCAGGTGGTGAAGCACGCTGTTGGGCAGGCGGTCGTCGCCCGGCGGCATGACCGCCATCGCCTCTTCCAGCCACACCCACCGCCGGGGCGCCAACCAAGCGCGGGCGCCATCATCGAGAGCATCGCCGGGCGGTGCCGTGACGACATAGGGCCGGACGGTCAGCCGCCCCTTGCCGTCGCGCGTTGCCAGACGGCGGATCCGCCTCAGGTCGGCATCCGCACTGTCGTAAAGGACGTGGAAGTCGAGCGCGGTATAGGCCCCGCCCCCCAGCACCGTCTTGCCCTGCTTGGCGGAGCGCAGCAGGTCTTCGGCCAATTGATACCCGGCATGAAAAGGAAAAGCCGGCTTGACCAGCGCCACGCCCGCGCACGCGCCAAGGCCGCCGGAACCGACCACCCGGGTCACGTCGGGACACGCCGCCGTTTCGTCGGCAAAGAAGCGTAGGAATGCGGCGGTCAGCCGGATCGCGATGCGCCCGTCGCACAGCACCGTCAGGTCGTCGCCGCCCAGAACCAGCGGCACCACCGGCAACGGCGCGTCGCCCTTGCCGGCGGCGGCGTTCCGCTCGGCGATGCCGTCGAGCGCCCGTCGAAAGGCCCGCACCGTGCAGCGGTCGAGCGCGCGCGAAAAGCTCCGGTAGGTCTCGACGTAACACCGGGCCGTCTTTCCGGTGTAGACCGCGAAATTCAGGAACACCTGCCCCAGGCCATTGCCATCGGCATGGATCAGCCCAACCCAGTTGAGACTTACGCCGCCGTTGTCGAGGGCGGTCACGTCCTCGTAAAACCGCAACGGTTCGCGCCGGTCGACGATGGTGTTGTTCAGCGTGTCTTGAATCCGCTGCCAGCCGTCCTTCTTCGCCGACTGTTTGGCGAGGGAGACGGCACTCAGCGCCTCCCCTTCCTCCTTGGTGATTTCCTCGGCCGGCAGGCCAGAGCGCACGCACGGAGCCGTAACCGGCAAGCCGGGGAAACGCAGTTCCGGGGCCGGCAGCGTGCCGCCCAGCGCCTCGTGCCGGTGGATCAGGCGGGTGAGTTCGTCGTGAACCTCCTGCGCCGAGGTGAAGGGGATCGCCGCCTCGCTCACCACGCCGCGCACGGCAAGGCCCGGCGCCTCGACCAGCGCGGTCATTGTCACCTCGGTCACGAGGCGCCGCCCCACCGCCGGATCGCGGACCAGCACGATCGCCTTGCCTGAGGCGGCGGCGACCACCTCCACCGGCGCGGCGCCGTCCTCGATGGGCGGGTTGAGCGCCGGCTTGCCCAGATCATCGACCGACAAGGGCGGGCGGCCCGTCACCTTGGCGACCGCCGCCAGCACGTAGTCCACCCCGGCCCGGCACACCAGTTCGGACGCGCCGATATTTTCGCGCAGCTTATTGGTATCAAAGATAAACCGCTGATTCCCGGCGGTTTCGATCAGAACGAGATGAACTGCCGCATTGAATGGCATAAGGGTCGGCTTCACGGCGATTAATACACTCCAAGGTGTATCGTCATTGCGACACACCCGCCATTTTTGTACCTTTGCCTGAAATCCATGTCGATAGTCTTATGAATGAGAGAGAAAGATTTATGACCACCTACTTCGTCACCCGCCATCCGGGCGCCGTGGAATGGGCGGCGCGGCGCGGCCTTGTGGCCACGATGGTCGATCACCTTGATGTCGGGCGGATCGCGGCGGGGGACGTGGTGATGGGCACCCTGCCCATCCAGCTCGCCGCCGAGGTTTGCGCGCGCGGCGCGCGCTACCTGCACCTGGAAATGACGCTGCCGCCCGACTCGCGCGGCATCCCCCTGTCCGCCGACGACATGGACCGCTTGGGCGCCCCCCTGGTGGAGTACCGGGCGCACAGGGTAGAGGGGACGCCGATGGAGAATGTAAAATGAATCTGCTTCGCAAACTGGTGATTTTGGGGCTGCTGGCCTTGGTTCCGGTCAGTGCCGGATGGACAGGCGATTCCCTCATCGATCTATTAAAATCGGCGTTCAAGTCGCCACCGTGGGAGGATGCCACTCAAAACCTAATCATTATTTTTTCTGGCCTATTGGTATTCTGCTTGGCCGTTTATGGGCTTCACAAGCACCGCCTGCGACTTGGGGTAAACAGCCGCGCCGACATCACGCGGTCGGTTGGGGAATATCCCGGCCGTCCGGTCCTGATCATGGGTTTGTCGGCCCTTTCCGATAAATCTCCCCCTCTTGCCGACATGGGAAACAAGCCCCTGGAATCCCTGACGGGGCTCGAAGAGAAACCTCCCCATCCCTGGCGCCAGAACTACCGCGTCATCGGGTGCCATTTGGGAGCGACCGACCCGTCGCGCCGTCTACGCAAGATCGTGCTGATCACCTCCACCGCCTCGAACAAGGACTTCGACTCCTTCGAGGCGATGTTGCGGCGCCATCTGGAGGACGCCCGCAGCCGGGATGTCATTTCCGAAGTACCGGCAATCGTCCGGGCAACGCCCGACGGGATCAACTTCGAGCAATACACCGACATTTTCGGGGCCGTGTCTCGCGCCGTCGATGACGCCGGAGCCACCCACGACGATATCTGCGTCGACGTCTCGTCGGGA
>DASPMK010000475.1:0-17748 GCA_035627075.1 Azospirillaceae bacterium | reverse complement strand
TCTCCAAGGGATTAACGCCAAAGACGAAAAGAAGCTCCTTTTCACTGGGAAAGGGCGGCGCTTCTACTTGGCGAAACGCCGGGCGTTGGCAACCATCAGCACATAGAGATGCGCCAGCCATTCCGAAGGCTTATGGCGACCGAAGGGCAGATTGTCGTCGACATATTTGATGAATTCTTCCGACGGCTGTCGCGGCACGATCTCGTAGCCGGATTTATTGACGGCGGTCAGCACGGCTTGTGCCTGTTTTAGGTAGTCCTCGTTGAAAATGGAGCGGTCGGCGTCCTTGATGGCGAGGGCTACCAGTTCCAGGAACCGGTCGTTGGTCTTGATCTTCTTCGCCACGCCTTAGGGTTCCTTTTTGATGCCGGCCCGCCGAAGCTCGGCCTCCAGCCGCCCGGCAAGGAACAGGAAGAACATCCGGAAGTCGCTGACCAGGGACCACAGCGGATGAGTGAAGGTGGCCGGTCGGTTGCGTTCGACGACCATATGGGAAATCCACGCCAGACCATAGCCCGAAACCGCCGCCGCTCCCAGAAGCCACGGGCTGTCCAGAACCACTCCCAGGACCAGCAGCGCCAGGGCGGCGCCGGTGCCGGCCAGATGCAGCGTCCGGGTGGCGGGCCGGCTGTGTTCCGCCAGATAATGGGGCCAGAATTCGCGGTAGCTGCGGCAGCGCCGGGCCATGGCCGTCTCCCCGTGTTTTCTTCACGTCCTTATCACGCGATGTGGGACGGCGAATGTTGCAATTCCACAGGAAACCGAATACCTCAAAGGGCTCGGCACCGCTCGCACGGGACGATGTCGTTTGACCACCTTTTCGCCTGCTCTCCAGAAGAAGGATTTTCTCCATGGGCTACCGTGTTGCAGTCATCGGCGCCACCGGCAATGTCGGTCGCGAGATGCTGACTATCCTCGCCGAGCGTAATTTCCCGGCTGACGAGGTGATCGCCCTGGCTTCGGAGAAATCGGTCGGCAAAGAGGTGTCTTACGGCGAGGATCAAGTCCTGAAGGTACAGGATTTGGCCAAATTCGACTTCAAGGGCGTGGACATCGCCTTGTCGTCGCCGGGCGCCAAGGTGTCGGCCGTCTATTCGCCGAAGGCCGCCGCCGCCGGCGCCGTGGTGGTGGACAACACCTCCCACTGGCGCATGGACCCGGACGTGCCGCTGGTGGTGCCGGAGGTCAATCCGCATGCCATCGCCGACTACAAGAAGAAGGGCATCATCGCCAACCCGAACTGCTCCACCATCCAGATGGTGGTGGCGCTGAAGCCGCTGCACGATCTCGCCACCATCACGCGCGTCGTCGTCGCCACCTACCAGTCGGTGTCGGGTGCCGGCCGCGAGGGCATGGATGAGCTGTTCAACCAGACCCGCGCGGTCTATGTGAACGATCCCATCACCCGCACCAAGTTCACCAAGCAGATCGCCTTCAACGTCATCCCGCACATCGACACGTTCCTGGATGACGGCTACACGAAGGAAGAGTGGAAGATGAACGTCGAGACCCGGAAGATTCTCGACCCCAAGATCAAGGTCACGGCTACCTGCGTGCGCGTGCCGGTCTTCATCGGCCACTCCGAGGCCATCAACCTGGAGTTCGAGAAGCCGATTACCGCGGAAGAAGCCCGCGCCGCCCTGAAGAAGGCGCCGGGCGTATCGGTGATCGACCACCGCGCCGACGAGGGCTACGTCACCCCGGTGGAGTGCGCCGGCGACGATCTGACCTTCGTCAGCCGCATCCGCGAGGACGCCACGGTTGAGAACGGCCTGGCCCTGTGGGTGGTCTCGGACAACCTGCGCAAGGGCGCGGCGCTGAATGCCGTGCAGATTGCCGAAGTCCTGGTGCGCAATCACCTGAAGAAGTAAGCGCCGTTTTGGTATAGGGAGGGGGTGGCAAGCTCCCTCCCCCATCGTACATTTTGGTTCGGCGACGGCGAGCGGACCTGTACCTATGGCCTGCGCTTCGTGGCGAACCAGGGCGGCGAGTTGGAGCAGGAAGAGGTCAATCTCTGCGAGCTGCGCACCTGTGCCCTAACCAAATGACGACTCGGAGGGCGAAAGCCCCTCCCTCTATCGCACCCGCTCCACTTGAAAGGTCCGGCCGGGATTCACCAGCTCGTCCTGGGCCTTGATCAGTTGCAGCTCACGGGTGCCGGCGCGCCGGGTGGCGTCGAACACGGCGAAGATGGCCGCCGCCGCGTGCGCCAGAGAGGCCGCCGGGTCGCGGGTTTCCAGGAACTTGGCCAGGAACAGCGCCGCCACCGCGTCACCGGCCCCGTTGGGTGGCGGTTCGATGGCCAAACGCGGCGTCGCCACCAGCCACGCCCCCTCGGCGGTGTCCACCAGCATCTCGATGGTGTCGGCATCGGCCGACCCGCGCGTCAGACTGGTCAGCAGCACCACCGCTGGCCCCAGCCGTCGGGCCACGGCCGAGGCGTCCAGCGCGTCGTCCAGGTTGCCCACGGTATGGCCGGTCAGGTATTCCAGCTCGAACTGGTTGGGCGTGATGATGTCGGCCTTCGGTACGGCGTGAGCGCGCATGAAGTCGGGAATGCCCGGCCGCACGAAGAAGCCGCGCCCGACGTCGCCCATGACGGGGTCGCAGAGATAGACGGCGTCGGGGTTGATATCCCGTACCCGCGCCACCGTCTCGACGATGACCTGACCCAGCGCCGCATCGCCCATATAGCCCGACAGCACGGCGTCGCAGGCCGCCAACCCGCCGCGTTCGTCGATGCCGTCGATGATGTCGGCGATGTGCTCGGCCCCCAGCACCTGCCCGGTCCAGGCGCCATAGCCGGTGTGGTTGGAGAATTGCACCGTGTTCACGGCCATCACGTCGTGGCCGAGACGCTGCAAGGGGAACACCGCCGCGCGGTTGCCGACGTAACCGTAAGCGACGTGGGATTGGATGGACAGGATCGTCTTCATGGTGCGGCCGAGCCTGCCATAAATCGCGCGGCGTTGCATCCATCAACCGGGCATCGGGCGGGCATCGGGCGGGCGAGCTCGATTCCTGCTTTTCTCCGGCTCTTTCGCCAATTATCTTGCGGTGCAGCAAGATCATCCGAAAGGGAGTTTCAAAGCCATGGCCATGACCGTTCGTCCGCGCCGTTCGGTGCTCTACATGCCGGGGTCCAACCCCCGCGCCATGGAGAAGGGCAAGACCCTGGCCGCCGACGGCCTGATCCTGGACCTGGAGGACGCCGTCGCCCCGGACGCCAAGGTCGAGGCTCGTGTCCAGGTAGTGGCGGCCGTCAAGGGCGGCGGCTATGGCCCGCGCGAACTGTTCGTGCGCGTCAACGGCCTCAACACGCCGTGGGGGTACGAGGATCTGGTGGCCGCCGCCGCGTCGGGGGCCGACGCCGTGTTGCTGCCCAAGGTCGAATCGGCCGATACCGTGCGCCAGACCGACGCCATCCTGAAGAACGCCGGCGCCCCGGATTCGCTGCGCATCTGGTGCATGATGGAAACCCCGATGGGCATGCTGAACGCCAAGGAGATCGCGGGCGCCAGCCCCAAGCTCGGCGGCTTCGTCATGGGCACCTCGGACCTCGCCAAGGACCTGCACGCCTCGCATACCCGCGACCGGCTGCCGATGATCACCGCGCTGGGCCTGTGCCTGTTGGCCGCCCGTGCCTACGGTTTGGCCATTGTCGATGGCGTCTACCTGAACCTGGACGACGCGGAAGGCTTCGCCGACGCCTGTCGGCAGGGTATGGAACTGGGCTTCGACGGCAAGACGCTGATCCACCCGAAGCAGCTCGATGCCGCCAACGCCGCCTTCGCCCCATCGGAGACGGAAATCGCCTACTCCCGCAAGATCATCGAGGCCTACGCCCAGGCGATGGCCGAGGGCAAGGGCGTGGTGGTGGTCGACGGCAAGTTGGTGGAGAACCTGCACGTCGAGAACGCCCGCCGCCTTGTCGCCCTCGCCGACGCCATTTCGCAGACGAAGTAAGGGGCGCGAACCATGTCCAAGACCAACCCCGGCAATTTCTTCGAGGACTTCAAGGTCGGCCAGGAAATCGTCCACGCCACGCCGCGCACCATCGCCGAAGGCGATGCGGCGCTGTACGTGGCGCTGACCGGTTCCCGCTTCGTCCTGCACTGCGCCGACACCTTCGCCCAGGACCTGGGCCTGGATCAGGCACCGGTGGACGACTGGCTGGCCTTCCACATGGTGTTCGGCAAGACCGTGCCGGACATTTCGCTGAACGCCGTCGCCAACCTGGGCTACGCCGCCGGCCGCTTCGGCGTGCCGGTCTATCCCGGCGACACCGTATCGTCCAAGTCCACCGTCATCGGGCTGAAGGAGAACTCCAACGGCAAGACCGGCACCGTCTACGTGCGGTCGGTCGGCACGAACCAGCTGGGTCAGGTGGTGCTCGACTACTGCCGCTGGGTGATGGTGAAGAAGCGCGACGTATCCGCCCCGGCTCCGGCGCCGGTGGTTCCCGACCTGCCCGACGCCGTGTCGGTGGCCGACCTGATCGTGCCCGAGGGCATGGCCTTCAACGCCTACAACACCACGCTCGCCGGCTCGCCACACCTGTGGGACGACTACGCTGTGGGCGAGAAGATCGACCACGTCGACGGCATGACCATCGAGGAGGCCGAGCACGCCTGCGCGACGCGGCTTTACCAGAACACCGCCAAGGTGCATTTCAACCAGCACACCGAAAGCCAGGGCCGTTTCGGCAAGCGCCTGATCTACGGCGGCCACATCATCAGCCTCGCCCGTGGCTTGAGCTTCAATGGTCTGGCCAACACCGTGCGCATCGCCGCCCTGAACGGCGGCCGCCACGTCGCCCCGACCTTTGCCGGCGACACCATCTACGCCTGGACCGAAGTGGTGGACAAGCAACCCCTGCCGGGCCGCTCCGACGTCGGCGCGCTCCGCCTGCGCACCTTCGCGGCGAAGGACAGGCCGTGCGTCGACTTCCCCGGTGCGGACGCGGCCGGCAAGTACGACCCCGCAGTGGTGCTGGACATCGACTATTGGGCGCTGATGCCGCGCAAGGCGTGAGCATGGCAGGTGCCGGGGGTGAAAACCCCCGGTTTCCTCAATAAAAGTTCCTTAATAAAATATTGACGCGCTTCCGGCGTTTCCACGGACTGTTTTCGCGCGCTTGTCTCTTGGCGACGGCAAGGCGGACCGGTACAATGACAAAAGTGGCTTAAAATGAAGATGTGCTGGTTGCCGTTCTAACCGGCACACCGACATAGGTTTTACGAAAGTCACTTTCATCCCCGGCGCCGGGGTGATGTATATCGGCGGATTGATCCATCCGACGACGTTCCGTGGGAGGCTGACCTCAGGATGTCATACCGGTTCCTGCCCTCCACGTTCGAGCGCCGCGGTGTGGCCCTGCCGTTTGACCGCAAGATTCTGCGTTACGCCCGCCTGCGCATCGACGATGCCGAAGACCGTCATCAGTGGCATGTCGTGCTGCCCTATCACGCCTCGGCGCGGCGCGGCACGGTGGCGATCCTGCCGTGGCTTCAGTTGCCCCAGTTCACCGATCTCACGCCGCGCGACCAGGCGCTGGTCACCACGCTGGGCAAGATCCGGGTATCCAGGAATCAGGCGGACCCGGCGGTCGATCCGCTCCAGGTCCGCACCATCCTGTTGTCCGTGGACGGTGAGATGGGGGCCACGCCCGAGCGGCAGGCGCGAGCCCGCCGCGAGGCGTCCATGGATTCTCAAATCAAGGGCACGGTCCACCTCCACCTGTTCGCCAATCTTGTCCAGGAGTTCGCCAAGGACATCCAGGACGAGGTGCTGACCAACATGACCGGCCCGTTGTACCGCCAGCTCTCGGTGGTGGCGCGCCAGGACGCCAACCTCAAGCTCATGGTGGATCGCTTCGCCGCCAAGGTGGTGGACCACGCCGGCAGCCGGCTGGGGTTGTCGCCCGAGCACGTCACCAAGCGCATGGACGATCTGGCCGACATCATGGTGCCGTTGGGCCGGATCGACATGGAGGATCTGGCCGCCGCCGCCGCCATGGGGCAGGCCGCCGGCGATCGGGTGCAGGACGGTTTCCTGGTGCGCGCCCGCGACGATCTGCGCTGGCTGCACGGCGAAATGGATGCCTTCCTCGTCAACGCGCGCGAGGAACTGCGCTATCCGCTGGAGATGATTCTCTTCTCCGTCGATCAGTTCCTGAAGACGGTCGGCGCTACCATCGACGACGTCGAGCGCGGCGTCCACTCCATCTCCAACGCGCTGCAACGTTACGAGTCGGTGCGCCCGCGCATCGCCCAGGCACGCCTGCGGGTAGCGTGGATTCTCGATGGCTGGGGGGTGATGGTCAACCTGTGGCGCGACACTCTGGACCGGGTGGCGAAGAGCGAACTGACCCCGGATGGCAAGATGCAGATCGCCGATCTGGTCGAGTTGGAGCGCGTCATCACCACCATCTTCCAGAACATGCCGACCATGCCCGACAGCGAGGTCAAGGCCATCCAGGCTCAGCTGGAGGCGTGGAACCACTTCGAGAGCACCCGGGCCAAGGTGGTGCAGGCCGGCTGCGACTGGGGAGCCAGCAAGCCCGACGAGGAACTGCGCCAGCGCATGGCCAAGGTCCGCCCCCTGGCTTGATACGGGCGGCGCTTGAATGTTTCCCTGATCGGCCTCCCGCATTACCCTTTCGCACATTGCACGGCACGGTGCCGCCGGGTTTTAACCGAAGGCGGTTGATGGAGGCCATCAACCGCCTTCGGTATGATGCCGACGATACGCGAGTCGGGATATTCGGGGAGATCTCGGAACAATCACGCCCTGTCTCCCGGCAGATCAGGGCAAGGAAAGCCCTGATGAACGCTCCTGCGATCCAGGCGTGAACGGCCCGGCATCGCTGCGCGAACAGGCAGAATCCTTGCCGGCCGCACAGTTCACGAGCGCGGTTTCTGCGCCGGACATTGCGGCGCGGCAAAATTGTTGCGGTCCTGTCGTGGTGACGTTGACTCGCAATCGTTTGAGGCGTAATTCAACCCCGAGAAAACAAGAATCTGCCCCGGGCCCGCTCCACCCGCTCTACCGGCAGCCCCAGCGAGGACGAAGAAAATGGCTAACGGCAGCAATCGGCCGCTTTCACCGCATCTACAGATTTATCGACTCCCGCTCACCGCGCTCACGTCGATCACGCACCGCATCACCGGCGTTGCCCTGTCGGTCGGCACCGTGCTCCTGGTTTGGTGGCTGGTCGCTGCGGCTTCGGGGCCGGAGTATTTCGCCTATGTCCAGGATCTCCTCGGGTCGCCGCTGGGTTTGCTGGCGCTGTTGGGCTGGACGTTCGCGCTGTTCTATCACCTCGCCAATGGCATCCGTCACCTCGTGTGGGATGCCGGCTATGCGTTCGAGGTCCAGAAGGCCGAGTTGGGCGGCTGGGTTGTCATCGGCGCCGCCGCCGGCCTGACGATCGTGTCGTGGGTTATCGGTTTCAGCGTGCGGTGAGGGCTGTCTCAATGAGCAATACTCGTACTCAAGCCGGCCTGCGCACCGCGCTGGGCCGTGTTCGCGGTCTGGGGTCGGCCAAGTCCGGCACCGGTCACTGGTGGGGCCTGCGCGTCACGTCGTTGGCGTTGGTTCCGCTGACGCTGTGGTTCGTCGTTTCCGTGATCACGCACCTTGGCGCCGACCATGCGGCGATGGTCGCTTGGCTGTCCTCGCCGGTGACGGCGGGCCTGATGGTCCTGACCATCGGGGTCACCATGCACCACATGGTCAATGGCCTGCAGGAGGTGATCGAGGACTACATCCACACGGAGTGGACCAAGATCGCTACCCTCCTGGCGGTGAAGTTCGCCGGCTATTTCCTGGCCGCCGTCTCCATCATCGCCGTGCTTAAGATTGCCTTCGGACGTTAAGGACCCGCCATGGCGACCGCGTATCCCATCATCGATCACACCTATGACGTCGTCGTCGTCGGCGCCGGCGGCGCCGGCCTGCGCGCCACTTTCGGCATGGCCGAAAAGGGGCTGAAGACGGCGTGCATCACCAAGGTGTTCCCGACCCGCTCCCACACCGTGGCGGCCCAGGGCGGCATCTCCGCCGCTCTCGGCAACATGGGCGAGGACGACTGGCGCTACCACATGTACGACACCGTGAAGGGGTCGGACTGGCTGGGCGACCAGGACGCCATCGAGTACATGTGCCGTGAGGCCATCCCGGCCATCATCGAGCTGGAGCACTATGGCGTGCCGTTCTCGCGCACGCCCGAGGGCAAAATCTACCAGCGCGCCTTCGGCGGCATGTCCGTGCGCTTCGGCGAATCTCAGGCCTACCGCACCTGCGCGGCCGCGGATCGTACCGGCCACGCCATTCTGCACACGCTGTACCAGCAGTCCCTGAAGCACGAGGCGGAGTTCTTCATCGAATACTTCGCCCTCGACCTGATCATGGACGAGGACGGGGTGTGCCGGGGCGTTCTCGCCTGGAACCTCGACGACGGCTCCATCCACCGCTTCCGCGCCCATCAGGTGGTGCTGGCGACCGGCGGCTACGGCCGCGCCTACTTCTCCGCCACGTCGGCCCACACCTGCACGGGTGATGGCGGCGGCATGGTGCTGCGCGCCGGCCTGCCCTGCCAGGACCTGGAGTTCGTGCAGTTCCACCCCACCGGCATCTACGGCGCCGGCTGCCTGATCACCGAGGGCGTGCGCGGCGAGGGCGGGTACCTGACCAACAGCACCGGCGAGCGCTTCATGGAGCGTTACGCCCCGTCGGCCAAGGACCTTGCGTCCCGTGACGTGGTGTCGCGCTCCATGACCATCGAAATCCGCGAGGGGCGTGGCGTCGGTCCGAACAAGGACCACATCCACCTGCATCTGGAGCATCTGCCGCCGGAGGTCATCCACCAGCGTCTGCCGGGCATTGCCGAGTCGGCGAAGGTCTTCGCCGGCGTCGACGTGACCAAGGAGCCGATCCCGGTGCTGCCGACCGTCCACTACAACATGGGCGGCATCCCGACCAACTATCGCGGCGAGGTCATCCGCCCGACCAAGGACAACCCGGATCAGGTGGTCCCCGGCCTGATGGCTATCGGCGAGGCGGCCTGCGTGTCGGTCCACGGCGCCAACCGCCTGGGCTCCAACTCGTTGCTCGACCTTGTGGTGTTCGGCCGTTCGGCCGCCATCCGCGCCGCCGAGCTGATCCAGCCGGGCTCGTCGCACAAGGATCTGCCGAAGGACTCCGCCGACAAGGCGCTGACCCGCTTCGACAACCTGCGCAACGCCAAGGGCGGCACCCGCGTCGCTCACCTGCGTCTGGAAATGCAGAAGGTCATGCAGGACAACTGCGCGGTCTTCCGCACCGGCGAGGTGCTGGCCGAGGGCGTGGAGGCGATGAAGAAGGTGTGGGCGAAGCGCCCGGACGTTCAGCTCACCGATCGCTCGCTGGTGTGGAACTCGGACCTCGTGGAAGCCCTGGAACTGGACAATCTGATGTACCAGGCCATGGCCACCATCACCTCGGCGGCCAACCGCCAGGAGAGCCGAGGCGGGCATGCCCGCGAGGATTTCGCCAACCGCGACGACGAGAACTGGCTGAAGCACACGGCGGTGTGGGTGAACGAGCAGGGCGAGGTTACCATCGACTACCGCCCGGTTCACCTCTACACCCTCACCAACGAGGTGCAGCCGTTCCCGCCCAAGGCCCGCGTCTACTAAGCGCAGGCACGGGAGTCCGCCAAATCCGCCTCACCGGGGCGCCTTTTTAAAAAAGGCGCCCCACACGAGACCGAGGACGACGAACATGGTCGAGTTCAATCTGCCCGCCAATTCCCAGGTGAAGCCGGGCAAGAAGGTCAACGGTTGCAAGGGTGCTGCAAAGCGCGCCCGCACCTTCAAGATCTATCGCTATACTCCCGACGACGGCCAGAATCCTTCTCTGGACGAATACACCATCGACCTCGACAACTGCGGTCCGATGGTGCTGGACGCGCTGCTGCACATCAAGAACGACCTCGACAGCACACTGACCTTCCGGCGTTCCTGCCGCGAGGGCATCTGCGGTTCGTGCGCGATGAATATCGACGGCGCGAACACGCTGGCCTGCCTGAAGCCGATGGATGAGGTGAAGGGCGACGTCAAAATCTATCCGCTGCCGCACCTGCCGGTGGTCAAGGACCTGGTCCCCGACCTCACCCACATCTACGCGCAGCTGACCTCGATCAAGCCGTGGCTGCAGTCCGAGAGCCCGGCCCCGCCAGATCGCGAGCGGCTTCAGTCACCGGAAGAGCGCGAGAAGCTGGACGGGCTCTACGAGTGCATCCTGTGCTTCTGCTGCTCCACCTCGTGCCCCAGCTACTGGTGGAACGGCGACCGTTATCTCGGTCCGTCGGTGCTGTTGCAGGCCTATCGCTGGTTGGTTGACAGCCGCGACGAGGCAGCCGGCGAACGTCTGGACGATCTGGAAGATCCGTTCCGGCTTTATCGCTGCCATACCATCATGAACTGCGCCAAGACCTGTCCCAAGGGGCTGAACCCGGCGAAGGCCATCGCCGAGATCAAGAAGATGCTCGCGGAGCGTCAGGTCGGCTGAGATGTTGCGCGGGGGGACGCCCGTCCCCCCGCCCCCCTGTCAAAGGCCCGGAGCTTTGATGCTCGGTCCCGATCCCGCCGATCCCTATCCGATCCCGCAGCACAAGCGGGTGATGTTCATCAAGAATCTGGTGAACAGTCCGAACATCGAGATTGGCGACTACACCTACTACGACGACCCTGCCGGGGCCGACGCTTTCCTCCAGAACATCCTCTATCACTTTGACTTCCTGGGCGACAAACTCAGGATCGGGAAGTTCTGCGCCATCGCCACCGGCACCCGATTCATCATGAACGGCGGCAACCACCGCCTGACCGGCGTGTCCACTTACCCCTTCGCCATCTTCGGTGACGGCTGGCTCCAAGACTTCGAGGGCGAACTGGATTTTCCGTCGAAGGGCGACACCATCATCGGCAACGACGTGTGGCTGGGCTACGACAGCCTGATCATGCCGGGAGTCACCATCGGCGACGGGGCGGCGGTGGCGGCGCGCTCGGTGGTCACGGCCGACGTGCCACCCTATGCCATTGTCGGCGGTAATCCGGCGCGCGCCATTTGCCAGCGCTTCGATGAGGCGACCGTCGCCAAGTTGCTCGACATCCGCTGGTGGGATTGGCCTATTGAGAAGATTACCCGCCATATCCCGGTGATCAGCGTCGGCAACGCCGACCAACTCGCGGCCTGCGCCTGAGTTAGAACCGCCCGGTCAGGGAGACGAACAGCCGCCGTTCGACGGCCGGGGCGGCGGCCTCGCGGTGTTCGGCCTCGGTAATGCCCAACCCTTCCAAGGCGACGGTGATGCTGTCTGTCAGCTGATAGCCCAGCCGGCCGTTGACCACCAGATGCGCCGGCACGCGCACGGTTTCATAGGCGTTGAAGTCGGGGCGGAAAGTCCAGCGCAGTGTGTCGAAGCCGGTGAGATAATGGCCGAACAGGTCGGCTTCCCACGGGCCATCGGTATAGCCAATATGGGCGTTGATGCGGTGGCGCGGCGTCCCGTCCTCGAACAGGATGGGATGGGTGATGCCGGTCTGGTTGACGTCCAAGTGATCGTGGACCGTCTCGTAGGTGTAGTTGACGCCCCAGCGCCACGGTGCCCCGATCCGGCCCGACAACCCGATCTCGCCGCCCCAAGCCTCCGATTCGCCGATGTTGCCGGTGGTGAAGTCCACCATCCGCCCGCGGATGGTGGTCGGATCGGCGCCCATCCAGCCCTGAAGGTTCTCGTGGGTTTGGTAGAACAGGCTGAGTTCCAGCACCGCGTTCAACGCCGGCAGCCGTCGTTCCCAGCCGATTTCATAGTTGTTGGCCGTCGTCGGCTTCAGTAGTGGGTTACCGGAATAAAAAACGTAATCGAAGTCGTCGCGATGTTCCGGCGATACCTGCCCCACCTCGATGTATCCCATCTCGGCCAAAGCCGGAACCTTGAGGCCACGCGAGTACATCAGCCGCAATGTATCGACTGCGGTGGGCCTTGCCACCAGACCGGAGTTGACGCTGATGTCGGTGAAGGCTTGCTTGAAATCCTCGTCGGAGAACGGCGGAACGGCGTCGGGCGGGAAGGCGATGGTGCCGTAGCGGTCCAACCGCCAATGGTCCAGTCGCACGGCGTTGGTCAGGCCCAGGCCATCGGCGACCGCCCAATCCCACATGCCGCCCGCCGAATAGACGCTGTAAGCGATGTCGGCGTCGAGAATCGGCTGGGTGTTCATCTCGTTGTGCCGGAACTCGGTCGAGAGGCGCACGCTGTGATCGGCGTTGATCCGGTACTGGTTCTGCAATCGCGCGACCGTGGTTCGGTTGTGCGCGATGTAGTTCAGGAAGGCGGTGCTCAGCTCCTCCAGGTCCAGCCTGTTATGGTAGACCATGGCCTCGATCAACCCTACCGGCGTGTCGGCGGTATAGGAGGCTTTCGCCGACGAGGTTTCGTAAAGGCCGCGTGCCATGTCGGCCAGTGGGCCAAACTCGCTCTGCCGGGTGCGGACTTTGGTGAGTTCCACTCCGAACTGGGAAGAGTCGGTCAGCTGGAACAGACCATCGGCGCTGAAGGACCGCCGTTCCGGTTCGGTGCGGAACGGCGCGTAGTTGGCGGCCAGCGTCGGCGTGTCGTAGCCGGTGTCGAACTCGTCGGCGTTGAAGCCGCCCAGCGACAGCCGCACGCCCGCCCGGTCGGAGAGCCTTAGTGTCTTGACCAGCGACAGCTGCCGGTAATCCTGGGTGCCGACGCGGGCCGTGGCGGTATCCACGTCGTCGTACAGCGGGTTGAAGGTGATGATGTTGACCACCCCCGACACGGCGTTGAAGCCGAACAGGGCGGCGTTGGGACCCTTGACCACCTCGATCTGGCGGATCTCGCCCATCTCGACCGGAATGGCGTTCCAGTTGGTCATGCCGTAGTGGTCGAGATAGACCTGCCGGCCGTTCACCAGCACCAGCAGGCGCGGCGAGAAGTACTGGTTATACCCGCGCATGCCGACATCGACGCTGGCCATGCCGTGGCGCCAGATGTCGATACCGGCCAACTGGCGGAGGATCTCGGGAAGATCGGCCGCCCCGGAACGGCGGATGTCATCCTGGGTGATGATGTCCATGGTGGCCGGCACGTCCGACGCCAGCTTGGGCGTGCCGGTGGCGCTGGTGGTCACCGGCTGGCCGAAGATCTGCTCCAGCGTGCCGTAATCCACCGTCTGCGCGGCAACCGGGCCGCTCAAGGCCATGGCGACGCCGCCAGCGGCAATCCGATGAACCAGTCCCCGGGGGGGCCGTTTCCATGCCATGGACCAAGGCTCCGAAATCAAACAACGAGGGGGCGCGCGATTCGCCGACCAAGCGCTAGATTAATTGTAAATTAATATGAAGGTCAACCTAATGCGCGAGACGATTCGCCGCATTTCTCTCAATACAGAGAAATCAGGATGGAATGTTCGCCTGTTTAGTTGCTTGTGGGGTCAACTCCTGGAGCCGGGGAGACGGTTGGCCGTGGCGTGGCCTCCGCCGGCTCTAGAACTTTCCTGTCAGTGACAGAAACAGCCGCCTTTCGGTCGGGGCCGACGCCGACTCGTCGTGGTCGGCCTGATTGATGCCCACACCTTCCAGCGCCACGGTCAGGCTGTCGTTCAGGCGATAGGCCAGCCGGCCGTTCATCACCAGATGCGACGACACCTCGGCGGCCTCGTAATCGTCGAGCGGGTTGCCTCTGGATGGCCAGCGCAAGGCCTGGAAGCCAGTCAGGTAATGGGCGAACAGATCGGCCTCCCACGGGCCGTTGGTGTAGCCGAGATGGCCATTGACGCGGTGGCGCGGCGTGCCACCCTCGAACAGGAGGGGGTAGCTGGCGCCGCGCTGGTTCACGGTGAAGTCGTCGTTGACGATTTCATAGGTGTAGTTGATGCCCCAGCGCCAGACGGGGCCGATCTTGCCGGCCAGCCCGATCTCGCCGCCCCAGGCCCGCGAATTGCCGACGTTCTCGTCAGTGAAATCGGCAATGTTGCCGCGCAGGCCGGAGGGATTGCTGCCGATCGGGCTCATCAGATTCTCGTGGATCTGGTGGAACACGCTCAGGCGCATGTCGGCGTCCAGCGACGGCAGGGCGCGATCCCAGCTCACCTCATAATTGGTGACCGTGGTCGGCGTCAGGGTGGGGTTGCCCATGTAGATGACGTAGTCGAAGGGCAGGCCGTAGCGGGCCGGAACGGAGCTTTCCTCAAGGAAGCCCATCATGAACTGCGACGGCAGTTGCAGGCCGCGGGCATAGGTTAGCCGCACGGTGTCCACGTTGGTCGGCTTGATCACCAGCCCGCTGTTGATGTTCAGCCCAATGTAGTCGCGTTCGAAGTCCTCGTCGTCGAAGGGCGTCGGCACGGTGGCGAGGGGAAAACGTACCTGCGGTTCGCCGTCCCGGCTGAGCTGCCATTTATCGATGCGCGCGGCGTTGGTCAGCGTTACCCCGTCGGCGATCGCCCAATCCCACATGCCACCGCCCGAATAGACGGCGTAGTTCACGTCCGCGCCCTGGGTGGGCAGCGTGTTCATGGTGTTGTAGCGGGCCTCGCCGGTCAGCCGCAGGCTGTGCGCCGAATTGACCCGGAAGACGTCTTGCAACTTCGCCACGCTGACACGATTGTGCAGGTTGTAGTCGCGCAACGACGGGCTCAGCAGGTTCACGTCGAGCCGGTTGTGGTAGGCCATGGCCTCGATCAGCCCGGCTTCGGTGTCCGCCGTGTAGGAAACCTTGGCCGAACTGATTTCATATTCGGCACGGGCCAGATCGGCGGTCACTGAAAACTCGGCGTCCCGCGTCCGGGTGTGGGTCAGTTCCACGCCCAACTGGCCGTTGTCGGTTACCTGGAACAGGCTGTCGAGGCTGGCGGAGCGCCGACTCGGGTCGATCCGGAAAGGTTGACTGTACTGGCTCAACTCCGGCCTGTCGAAGGCGGTATCGAACTCGTCGGCGTTAAAGCCGCCCAGCGACAGTCGCACGCCCGCTTCGTCCGACGGCTTGAATGTCTGCACTACCGACAACTGCCGGTGTTTCTGAGTGCCCACCCGTACTGTGGCGGTATCCACGTCGTCGTGCAGCGGGCTGAAGGTGATGATGTTGACCACCCCCGACACGGCGTTGAAGCCGAACAGGGCGGCGTTGGGACCCTTGACCACCTCGATCTGGCGGATCTCGCCCATCTCGACCGGAATGGCGTTCCAGTTAGTCATGCCGTAGTGGTCGAGATAGACCTGCCGGCCGTTCACCAGCACCAGCAGGCGCGGCGCGTAAGGCTGGTTGTAGCCGCGCACGTTTACGTCCACGCCGGCCACGCCATAGCGCCAGATGTCGATGCCGGCCAACTGGCGGAGGATCTCGGGAATGTCCGCTCCCCCGGAGCGGCGGATCTGCTCCTGGGTGATGATCTCCATGGTGGCCGGCGCATCCGACGCCAGCTTGGGCGTGCCGGTGGCGCTGGTGGTCACCGGCTGGCCGAAGATCTGCTCCAGCGTGCCGTAATCCACCGTCTGCGCCGACACAGCCGTGCTCAGTGCCACCAACGCCGACGCCGTGCCCAGCGTTATCCCCATCCACCGCGCCCTATGTCGGAAGATCGCGGGCACGGCTCAGATCTCCGAAATCAGCAGGCGGAAGGCCGAGGCGAAGCTGACCTGCGCCTCCTGTGCCGCCGCGCGGTTGAGGAGGATTTCCACCTGTGGCTCGGTCCGGAGCCCCAGCACGCACTTGCCGGTCCGTACGCAGGCCATGTCGGTGGTGATGGTGGGGATACGGTGGCGCCGCGCTGCCTGGGCCACCGTTTCGTGATGGTTGGTCAGCCCCTGGGTGACGAAGGCGGCGGTGGTGCCGTTCAGGCCGTCGCCCAGGCGGTCGATCGCCAGCGGGATGGGCAACAGCGTGAGGTTGCCGACGCTGAGGCCGCCGGTGAGAATCTGGGTGATTGCCTCGGCCTCGGCCTTGGATGCCGGGAGATCGGGCGCGTAGATGATGGCCAAGTTGACACGGCCAGCCGGGCGGGAACTGAGCAGGCTCAAGGTACGACCGATGATCTGGAAGTCCTTGGGTGCCATCTCGGCCTGGACGGGCATGGCAAACGACAGCAGCCCGGCGGCCATCGCCAAGCTGCGGACGCGCCGCCGTATGTCAGTCCATACATCCTTAACACCTGGGCCGCCCACCCGGAGTCTCCAGTTCGGCAACTTTGAAATCTACAGAACCGGAAACTAGTTGTGATGCCTTGGCAAAGTCAACCTGAATCTGGCAAGCAAAACAATGATGTTACTTGGAGTTGCGTATAACCTGATGAGATATGCCGTGAAAGCGGTCGGCGGCACGGATAACCAACCACGCGAGGCTCTCATCAAGCCTCGTACCGGCTCCGAAAGAGGCGCGGGCTGTGAATGGCGGGAAGGCGCCCGATAAGACCCGGAGCCAAGGGCGGTCATTACCGAGGCCGGAACTTTCCCCGTCAATCGGCCGGTCGGCTGAAGCCGTGCTTGTCGAAGATGGCGCGGGCCTTATCGGACCTGAGATACGCCAGAAAGTTGGCGGCATCGGCGTCGGTGCCGGCGGCGGTCAGCGCCGCCGGGTAGACCACCGGCGGGTAGCTGGCCTGTGGAAAGACGCCCACCACCATGACGCCGGTGTCGGCCTTGGCGTCGGTTTCATAGACGATGCCCAGCGGCGCCTCGCCGCGCGACACCATCGCCAGCGCCGAACGCACCGAGTCGGCCGGAGCCAGCTTGCCTTCCACCGACGCCCATACGCCCAGACTCTCCAGCGCCGCCTTGGCGTACTTTCCGGCCGGAACGTGCGCCGGGTCGCCCATCGCCAGTCGCCCGGCGCCAACGATCTCACCAAGGGGGAAGCCGTGAGCAATGGTGACGGTCACTGGCCTGTCCCTGGGGGCCACCATCATCAGACGGTTGCCCAGCAGATGTGAGAGGGACACACGCTTGATCAGCCTGCGTTCCGCCACGTAGTTCATCCAGTCGATGTCGGCGGAGATGAAGATGTCGGCCGGCGCCCCTTGCTCAATTTGCTTGGCGAGCGCCGACGAGGCGGCGTAGGAGGCGTTGACTTTCTTGCCGGTTTCATCGGCGTACTGGGCGCCGATGTCATCAAGAGCATTCTTCAGGCTGGCGGCGGCGAACACCAGCACGTCCTGAGCGGCGGCAGCGGGCGCGTTGAAGCCGAAGCCAAGGCCGACCACGACGGCCAGCGCCAGCGGGCGCCAGAAGGTCGAGCGGAAGTGGGCCAGCATGGTTACACCTTCTACATTATGCACGTTTAGAGCCTGTCCGAGCAGATGCTCACGATCCCCGGGCCTTCACGTCACACCGTCATCATGGCCGCATTTGATCCGGCCCTCCCCGTCCCGCGACCCTTCCGCGGGTCGTGCCCCGCCGAGTGGTGTAGAAGCTGTGGGACACGACCTTACCCCGTGATGCCCTCCCCTTTAAACAAGCCTGACTCTGCCAAGGCGCATGAGGTAGCGAACTGTTCCTCCTGATCGATAGCTTCAACGAGCGCCAGACACCGGGTAACAGGGGTTGTGGAAATACAGATACCATTATGCGTCCATGTCCAGTGTGTCCACTAAGCCGGATGCGTAGCGGCCAACGGCGGCGGCCAAGGCTAGTATGGATACCATGTCCATTGCGAGCCACAGCGCGCCGTTGCGCCTCGTTCGTATC
>DASPMK010000474.1:0-3158 GCA_035627075.1 Azospirillaceae bacterium | reverse complement strand
GGGCCGACCAGCGCCACCAGTTCACCCGCGCCGACCTCGCACGAGGCGCCGCGCAACACCTCCAGCCTCGCCCGCGCCTGCTGGAAGCTGCGCTGAATGCCGGTAAGGCGCAGCGCCGGCTCGGCGGCGGCCGGCTCCGGCGTCCGCGCCGCGACGACGGTGGAATCACTCATACCGAAGGGCCTCCACCGGGTCGAGACGGGCCGCACGCCATGCCGGCGGAATGGTGGCGATGAACGACAGGATCAGGCCCATGCCCACCACCTCGGTCACCTCCGACCAGTCGATCTTGGCCGGCATATAGGACAGGAAGTAGATTTCCTCGGCGAACAGCTTGGTGCCGCTGAGACTCTGGAAGAACTGGCGTATGCTCTCGATGTTCTCGGTCACCAACACGCCGAGCGCCAAGCCCAACAGGGTGCCGACCACGCCGATCGACGCCCCCGACAGGAAGAAGATGCGCAGAATCTGCCCGCGCGTCGCCCCCATGGTACGCAGGATGGCGATGTCGCGCCCCTTTTCCTTCACCAGCATGATCATACTGGAAATAATGTTGAGCGCCGCCACGGCGATAATGAGGGTGAGGATGAGGAACATCACGTTCCGTTCCACCCGCAACGCCGTATAGAAGCTGGCGTTCGACTGCTGCCAGTCGACGATCCGCCCCCGGCCCTCAAGCGCCGGGAAAACAGCTTCGCGGAAGGCACGGACCTGATCGGGATCGCTGACGAACAGTTCCAGGGTCGATACCCCGTCCTCGGGCAGGCGGAAGAACGCCTGGGCGGCCTCCAGCGGCATGAAGATGAAGCTGTTGTCGTATTCGTACATGCCGACATGGAAAATGGCGCCGATGGTGTAGGCGCGCATGCGCGGTACCGTGCCGAACGCCGTCGGCGCGCCCTGCGGGCTGATCAGCGGCAGTTGGTCGCCGATACGCAGATTGAGGCGCTGAGCCATGCGCAGGCCGATGGCGATCTTGTCGCCTTCGAACAGGTCCAGCGATCCGCTGACGACGTTGTCGGACACCACCGGACGGCGCCGGAAGTCCTCCGGCCGCACGCCGCGTACCACCGCGCCCGAGGCCACGCCCTTGGTGGTGACCAGCGCCTGCCCCTCGACGAGCGGTGACGCCTGGAGCACGCCCGGCACCGTGCGGATGCGCGCGACCAAAGAGTCGTAGTCGGTGAGCGGTCCGCCTTGAACGCTGTAGATTCCCATGTGGCCGTTAAGCCCAAGCACGCGGGACAGCAGTTCCGCCCGGAATCCGTTCATCACCGACATGACGGTGATGAGCGTCGCCACGCCGACGGCGATGCCGAGAAACGACAGCACGGCAATAACGGAGATAAAACCCTCCTGCCGCCGAGGTCGCAGATACCGCATGGCGACCATGCGTTCGAAGGGTGAGAAAATCATGCCGGTTCCTTGGGGTCCAAGCGGGGTTCCAAAGGGCCTGCCCCTTGGCGAGGACCCGGGGACACCCCCGGGCACCTTGCCTTTGCCTTACCGTTGCGTCAGCTTGTCCAGCGCGCTGTCCTTCGACAACTCAATCCGCTCACCGGTCTTGCGGTTCTTCAGCTCGACCACGCCCGCCTTCACGCCCTTCGGCCCGACGACCAGGTGCCAGGGCAAGCCGATCAGGTCCATGGCCGCGAATTTCACGCCCGGCCGCTCGTCGCGGTCGTCGTAGAGCACGTCGACTCCGGCGGTGCGCAGGTCGTCGTACAGGTCGGCGCAGACCTTGTCGCACTCGGTGTCGCCGACCTTCAGGTTGATCAGGCCCACCTTGAACGGCGCCACGCTTTCCGGCCAGATGATGCCGTTGTCGTCGTGGCTGGCCTCGATGATGGCGCCGACCAGACGCGACACACCGATGCCGTACGAGCCCATTTCCACCGCGACATTGTCGCCGTTCGGCCCCATGACCACGGCGTTCATCGGTTTGGAATACTTCGTGCCGAAATTGAAGATATGGCCCACCTCGATACCGCGCCGTTCGACCAACTGGTCGGCCGGCAGCGGGCTGTTGGCCGCGTCGTGCTTCTCGTCGGTGGCGGCGTAGATGCCGGTGAGCTTGCCGAAGAACGGTTCCAGGTCGTCCTCGTAGGACGGGGCCTCGGCGTTGACATCCAGTTCAAGCCAGCGCTTATCGCAAAACACGCCGCTTTCGCCAGTGTCGGCCAGGATAATGAATTCGTGGCTCAGATCGCCGCCGATCGGGCCGGTGTCGGCCTGCATCGGAATCGCCTTCAGGCCCAGACGGGCGAAGGTCCGCAGGTAGGCCAGGAACATCTTCTGGTAGGACCGGCGAGCCGAGGTCGGGTCCAGATCAAAGGAATAGGCGTCCTTCATCAAAAATTCGCGTCCGCGCATCACGCCGAAGCGCGGGCGAATTTCGTCGCGGAATTTCCACTGGATCTGGTAGATCATTTTGGGAAGGTTGCGATAGCTCTTGATATCATCGCGGAAGATCGCGGTCATTACTTCTTCGGCCGTCGGGCCATAGAGCATCTCGCGCTCGTGCCGATCGACGATGCGGAGCATCTCCTTGCCGTAATCGTCGTAACGGCCGCTTTCCCGCCACAGTTCCGCCGGCTGGATGGTCGGCGTCAGCACTTCCTGGGCGCCGGCGGCGTCTTGCTCCTCGCGTACGATCTGCTCGATCTTCTTCAGCACCCGGTTCCCGAGCGGCAGCCAGGAGTAGATTCCGGCGGTGGTCTGGCGGATCATGCCGGCACGCAGCATCAGCCGGTGCGAGACGATCTGCGCCTCGGTGGGATTCTCTTTCAGGGTGGGCAGAAAGTAGGCGGAAAGCCGCATCGCCGTTCTCGTTGTTCTCAGGGGAAAGCCGGTCGCGGGACTTTAGGCCAATGGGACGGGGCCTGTCCAGCGAAGGGGCCTTGGGCTGGTTACCGTGTCATGCCGAAGGTGGTTGATGGCTTCCGTCAACCGCCTTCGGCCATCACTTGCACAAGACTACGGTGTCCGCCTCCGTCACCCCGTTCAGCGGCACGCCGTTGTAGAAAACCTGGTGCCCTTCGATCGCGATCCGGCCCGGCATTCCTTCGCCCAGCAGCGCCACCGCCTCCGGTGACAGCCCGGCCGTGAACGGGGTCAACAGGTCGGGGCTTAGTTTGAACTCGACACGGGGGGTGGGT
>DASPMK010000473.1:0-7397 GCA_035627075.1 Azospirillaceae bacterium | reverse complement strand
CTTGAGGTCGTCGGGGGCGCCTTCGGCGATCAGCCGGCCGCGATAGACGATGCCGATGCGGTCGCAGTACTCGGCCTCGTCCAGGAAATGGGTGGTGACCAGCACCGTCACCCCCGCACCCGCCATGGCGTTGATGCGGTCCCAGAATTCCCGCCGCGTCAGGGGATCGACGCCGGAGGTCGGCTCATCCAGGAACAGGATGGGCGGTTCGTGCAGGATGGCCGAGGCCAAGGCGAGGCGCTGCTTGAAACCCAAAGGCAGGACGCCGGCATCGGTGCCGAGATGGGGGGCAAGGTCGAAGGTCGCCACCATGCGGTCGATGGCATCGCGCAAGCGCCGGCCCGACAGGCCGTAGGCGCCGCCGAAGAATTCCAGGTTCTGGCGCGCCGACAGGTCGGGGTAGAGCGAGAACTTCTGCGACATATAGCCCAGTTGGGTGCGCGCCTTGGCGGGGGCGGCGCGCAGATCGATGCCGGCCACCCGCGCCACCCCGGAAGACGGCGGCAGCAGGCCGCACATCATCTTGAAGGTGGTGGACTTGCCGGCGCCATTGGGGCCGAGCAGGCCGAAAATCTCTCCCGGGCGAACCTGGAAGGAAACCCGGTCGACGGCGCGGAAGGTGCCGAAGACACGGCTGAGGTCGCTGGCTTCGACCATGGGGACGTCGGCGCCGACCCTTTTCGGGGCGGGGAGAGGCGGCGGGGAAGCATGTTCCGCGCCCTCCTCCCCCCGCAACGCCGCCACGAAGGCGTCCTCGAAGCGGGGGCTGACGGGAGCTACCTGGGCGCCGTCGGGGGCTCGCAGGTCGGCGGCGGTGGGGGGGCGCGCACCCTCCGTCATCACCAGCCGCACCGCGCGGCCCTGGATCAGCGAATCCACCACGCCGGGGAAGGTTTCGGCGCGGGTCTGCACTGCCCGCTTGGCGGCGCCCACGCCGTGGATGGCGTACGTGCGGCCGTGGACCCGGTCGGTGAAATCCCGCGGCGGACCGTCGTAGAGCAGGCGGCCACGGTCCAGCAGCAGCACCGATTGGCAGCGTTCGGCCTCGTCGAGGTAGGCGGTGGACCACAAGACACCGATGCCTTGGCCGACGAGGTCGTAGACCATGCGCCAGAGTTCCCGGCGGGAAACGGGATCGACACCCACCGAAGGCTCGTCGAGCAGCAGCAGGCGCGGCGGGCGCACCAGGGCGCAGGCCAGCCCCAGCTTCTGCTTCATGCCGCCCGACAAGGCCCCGGCCAGCCGGGCCTGGAAGGAACCAAGGCCGGTGAAATGCAGCAGCCGCTCGAAAGCGGCGGTGCGTTCGTCGCCGACCACCCCGCGCAGGTCGGCGTACAGGTTCAGGTTCTCGGCCACGGTCAGGTCCTCGTACAGGCCGAAGCGCTGCGGCATATAGCCGACCTGGGCGTGGATGGCGTCGGCGTCGCGCACGCTGTCGAGGCCCAGCACGGTGATGCGGCCGGCGTCGGGCAGCAACAGGCCGGCGATCAGGCGGATCAGCGTCGTCTTGCCCGCCGCGTCGGGACCGACCAGCCCGGTGACCCGGCCCGGCGCGACGGCGACCGACACCCGATCCAGCGCGGTGACGGCGCCGAAACGCTTTACCGCGCCGTCGATGCGGACCAGCCCTTCGGCGGTCATGATTCCGGGGTGTCGAGGGTGACGGTCACCGGCATGCCCTGGCGCAAGGCCCCGTCCACCCGCTCGATCACCACGCGCAGGCGATAGACGAGGCTGGTGCGCAGGTCCGGCGTTTCCACGGTGCGCGGGGTGAACTCGGCCACCGGCGAGATGAAGCCGATCCGGCCGTCGTAGACCTTGCCGCCGTCGGTGGTGACCTTGGCCGCCATGCCGGGGCGGACGCGGCCCAGATCAGGCTCGCCGACGTAGGCGCGCACCCATACCGGCGTGTCCAGCGCGATGGTGTAGACGGTGGAGCCCGGCAGGACGATGGCACCCGGCTCCAGCACGCGGGTCAGAACGGTGCCGGCGGACGGGGCGGTCAGGGTGGTGTCGGCCAGCCGGCGCTCGGCCACCGACTGGGCGGCGAGGTCGGCGTCGAGCTGGGCGCGGGTGGCCTCGATATCCTCCTTGCGCGGGCCGGCGAGCGCCAGGGCCAACTGCTCGCGCCTGGCCTGAAGACGGGCTTGCGCCTCGTCCACCCCGGCGCGGGCGGCGTCCAGCTCCTGTCGCGAGGCAACGTCGCGGCGGGCCAACGCCTCCTGGCGCTGCAAGGTTGCCTTGGCGAGAGTCAGTGCCGCCTCGGCCTCGGTGGCCTGGGCGCGGGCCAGGGCGATTTCTTCGGCCCGGTTGCCGGCCTCCATCTTGGCCAGTTGCGCGCGCTGGGCGGCAACGCGGGCGTCAGCCAGCCGTTTGAGGTCGTCGTAATAGTCGGGCTCCAGCGCCGCCACCGATTGACCGGCTTCGACCCGGTTGCCCTCGTCCACCGCCATGGACTTGATGCGCCCCTCGGCGTTGAAGCCCAGGTTGACCTGCCGGATGTCGACGTTGCCGTACAGCACCAGCCGGTCGGGGGCGGCCTGGGGACGGCCCCGCATCAGCCCCCACGCGGCGGCTGCCGCCAAGGCCAGGACCAGCGCGGCCAGGAGGATCGGGCGTCGTGTCATCGGCGGTCAGGCTCCGCGCACGAGTTCTTGCGTCGACGAATTAGAGAGGCATCATAGGCGCCAAAGCGCAAGGGTGGTGCTGAAAAAGTTTAATACTCCCGGATTATGCTTGGGATATGAACGAGATCGATGTCTTCCAGCGCCTGGGCGTGGCGCTGGCGGTCGGCCTGCTGGTCGGACTGGAGCGTGGCTGGCACGAGCGGGAGGCGCCCGACGGCGGTCGCGTGGCGGGCCTGCGCACCTTCGGCCTGATCGGGCTGGCGGGCGGGGTGTGGGCGCTGCTGGCCGCCACGCTGGGGGCGGTGCTGTTGGGCTTCGGCTTCCTGGCGGTGGCCGGGGTGCTGGTGGCCGGGCATTGGCAGGCGGCGCGGCGGGATCAGGGAGGGGTTGGCATCACCACCTCGGTAGCCGGGCTCGTCACGTTCGGGCTGGGGGCGCTGGCGGTGGCCGGGGACGTGGCGGCGGCGGCGGCGGTGGCCGCCGTGATGACGCTGTTGTTGGGTCTGAAGCCGACGCTGCACCGCTGGCTGCTGGCCATCGACGAGCGCGAGCTGTTCGCCGCCCTGCAACTGGCGCTGATTTCGCTGGTGGTGCTGCCGGTGTTGCCCAATCATGGGCTGGGTCCTTATGGCGCGCTCAATCCCTATAAGCTGTGGCTGATGGTGGTGCTGATCGCCGGCATCTCGTTCGCCGGCTATGTGGCGGTGCGGGTGATCGGCGCTGGCAAGGGCATTCTGCTGACGGCGTTTTTCGGCGGGCTGGTATCGTCCACCGCCGTCACCCTCAGCTTCTCCCGCCGGGCCAAGGAGGACGCGGCGCTGGCACCGGCGCTGGGGGCCGGCGTGGTGATCGCGTCCACCATCATGTTCCCGCGCATCGGCGTTCTGGTGTGGGTGATCCAGCCGTCGCTGCTGCCGCATCTCGTGGCGCCGCTGGCGGCCCAGGCGCTGGCCGGGGGGCTGATGGGGCTGTGGCTGGTGCGCCAGCGCGTCACCGGCCAGGGAGCGCCGGAACAGCGGCTGTCCAACCCCTTCGAGCTTAAGACCGCCGTGTCCTTCGGCGCGGTGCTGGCCGGCATCCTGGTGGCGGCCCGCGCTCTGCACGACCTTTTTGGCGAGGCGGGGATCTACGCGCTGGGCGTCATCTCGGGGCTGGCCGATGTCGACGCCATGGTGGTGTCGGCCGGTCAGATGGCGGGCCAAGGCATCCCGGCCACCATCGCGGCGGGGGCGATCCTGCTGGCCGCCGCCTCCAACACGGCGGTCAAGGCATCGCTGGTGTTCGGCATCGCCGGGCGGGCGGCGGCGACGCGGGTGGTGATGGCGTTCCTCGGAATCCTGCTGGCCGGCGGCCTGACGGTGGCGGTGGGCTGGGTGCGCTGAAAACCTTTACGCCCCTCGCGTGTTTGCTGGGGGATACTTCAAGGGCCGGGGAGGCGGGGTTGCGGTATCTGGCGCTCGCGACCGATTATGACGGCACGCTGGCCCACGACGGCCGGGTGACGGCGGCGACCAGGGAAGCCATGGCCCGGCTGAAGGCGTCGGGGCGGCGGCTGATCCTGGTGACCGGGCGGGAACTGCCCGACCTTGCCACGGTGTACGACGATTTCACCGACTTCGACCTGATCGTGGCGGAAAACGGCGCGCTCCTCCATGTCCCGGCGACGGGCGAGGAGGTGCCGCTGGCCCCGCCCCCCGATCCCGGCTTCGTGCAGCGGCTGAAGGCGTGCGGCGCCACCCCCCTGTCGGTGGGCCGCGCCATCGTCGCCACCCGCGAGCCGTATGACCGTGAGGTGCGCGAGGTCATCCGCGATCTCGGCCTCGATCTGGAGATCACCTATAACAAGGGGGCGGTGATGGTGCTGCCGCCTGGCATCGACAAGGCGTCGGGCCTGACATCCGCGTTGGCGCGGATGGGGCTGGCGGCTGAGACGGTGGTGGCGGTGGGCGATGCCGAGAACGACCTCGCCTTCATGGAACGGTGCGGCGTCGCCGTGGCGGTGGCCAACGCCTTGCCGGCCGTCAAGCAGGCCTGCGACCTGGTCACGCGAGGGGTGCGCGGCGATGGCGTGGCCGAACTGATCGACCGCCTGATCGCCGACGACCTCGCGGACGCGCGTCCCCGCTGACGCGCTCAGCTCTCGTCGCGGCCGTGGACCTGGGCCGGCGGCGAGGTGGCCTCGACGGCGGTGAAGGGCTCCAGAATGCGGTAACGGTGCTCCGCGTCCTTGGGCACCAGCCACGAGGAACCCGGCTCCAACCGGATGGTCTGGCCTTCGATCTCCAACTCGGCGCGGCCCTTGATGACGTAGCCCACCGTCTCATAGGTGCGGCGTGCCGCCGGCTTGTCGTCGCCGGGGGCTTCGTCCTGCCACAACCGCATCGATACGCTTTTGCCCGAAACCAGATAGACCTGCCCCATCTTGCCTCGTGGCGAGTGCTCCGCCTGCACCTTCTTCACCGTGCTGTCGCCCATGGCTGTCCTCCGCTCTTCATCCGGCGCCCCTTTCCGGTTTGCGCCGACGCCAACATGGCCGGTGCCGGTTGGTTCCGCTGGAACGGCGATCATCGGAGGAGGTGGCGAGCGAGGAAGCGGCGCGGCGATGTCCGCGCGGATGCAGGCAATCCGCCGTTTCAACGGCAGCGGGAAGGGGGCGAAGGTCCTTTGCCAAGGGGTGGCGGGGCAACGTATAGTCAAAGGAAAGGGCAAGAATGGGTCGTCCGCCGAAAACGGCGTAAACTGGGGCCGACAGCCCCCGGAAGGGGTCCGGGCAAGCCTATTGTTTTGCCCCCATCGAGTGGCTAGGCTCCCCCGGCACCCTGTCGGGGTGAGTAATAAGTCCGAATACCAAGAGAAGTCTGCCTATGACTGACAGTGCGGCCTGCGGCCATACCGCCGTGAAGAGCCTCGCGATCATTGCCGGATTGCGGGGAATCAACGTCTCGGCGGAGCAACTTCTGCGCGAGCACGTCATCGGGAACCACGAGCCTTCCACCCCCCTGCTGCTGCGCATGGCCGAAGAAACCGGCATGCGCGCGACGGCGGCGGTCCTGGATTGGCGGCATCTGGTCGCGTTGGGTGATGCTTTCCCCATCATGTTAATCATGCGCAACGGCAACGCCATGATTGCCACCGGCGCCAGCGTGGTCGACGGTGTGCCGGTGATCATGCTGCGCGATCCGCTGGTGGCCGACGAGATCGAGATGCCGGTGGACGAGGCGCGCCTGTTCCATGCCTGGGACGGCTCGGTGGTGTTCCTCAAGCGCCATTACAAGCTGACGGACGTCGAGCAGCCCTTCGGCATCCGCTGGTTCTTCCCCGAGATCGTCCGCCAGCGCCACCTGTTCCGCGATATCGGCATCGCGGTCCTGGTGATGAGCTTCCTCGGCATGACGATGCCGATCATCACCCAGGTCATCCTGGATCGCGTGGTGGTGCATCACAGCTTCCATACCTTGCAGATTCTGGCCGCCGGCTTCGTTCTGGTGGTGATCTTCGAGGTCGCCTTCGTCTATATGCGCAGTTACATGACGCTGGTGGCAACCAACAAGATCGATGCGGTGCTCAACATCCGTGTCTTCAACAGGCTCGCCAGCCTGCCGATGCATTATTTCGAAACGACGTCGGCCGGCGAAATCCTGCGCAACATGGGGCAGGCCGCGACCGTCCGCAATTTTCTTACCGGCCAGATCTTCGCCACGCTGCTGGAGTGCATCACGCTCGCCGTGTTCATTCCCTTCATGTTTTATTTCCACACGCCGCTGGCGGTGATGGTGCTGGCTGTAACGGCGCTGGTGTGTCTGGTCTTCATGGTGGCGCTGCCGATGGTCCGGCGCCGGTTGAAGGTGGCCTACGATATCGAGTCGAAGCGCCAGTCCTTCCTGATCGAAACCATTCAGGGCATGCGCACCATCAAGTCGCTGGCGCTGGACAGCCGCCACCGGCGGGAGTGGGACAGCCGCACCGCCCTGTCGGTGATGACCCAGTACGACATCGGCAAGATGATCCTGGGCCTGCAGTCGGTCATCATGTTCCTGCAGTTGTCCATTTCCCTGGTGGTCATCGTTTTCGGGTCATACTTCGTGCTGGAAGGCGAGCTGTCGGTCGGCGCCTTCATCGGCATGAACATGCTGGTCCAGCGCGTCACCGGACCGCTGATCGCCATGTCGGGCCTGATGCAGAGCTTCCAGGAGGTCGGCATCTCGCTCGATCAGCTCGGCACCATCATGAACCATCCGGTCGAGGAAGGCCGCTCGGGCGTCGGCGTCCGCACCCCGTTCCGCGGCGAGGTGGAGTTCCAGGACGTCCGATTCCGCTATCCGGGTTCGACGAACTGGGCGCTCGACGGCATCGCGTTCAAGGCGGAACCCGGCACCATCCTCGGCGTCATGGGCCGCTCGGGCTCGGGCAAGACCACCATCACCCGTGTGCTGCAGAAGCTGCACCCGATCCAGGAAGGCATCGTCAAGATCGACGGCCACGACATCCGTGAGATCGACCTGGACCACCTGCGCTCGTCGATCGGCGTGGTGCTCCAGGAATCCTTCCTGTTCCGCGGTTCGGTCGCCGAGAACATCGCCGCCGGCAAACCCCACGCCACGCGTGAGGACATCGCGCACGCCGCCGAACTGGCCGGCGCCACCGAGTTCATCGAGCGCATGCCCAAGGGCTTCGACACCCTGCTGGAGGAAGGCGCCTCCAACCTGTCGGGCGGTCAGCGCCAGCGCCTGGCCATCGCCCGCGCCCTGCTGGTCGATCCGCCGATCCTCA
>DASPMK010000472.1:0-2809 GCA_035627075.1 Azospirillaceae bacterium | reverse complement strand
CGGCTCGACACGCTGGAGGCCACCTTGAGCGACCGCTGCAACGCTCTGGCCGACGATCCGGATAGGATCAGCAGCGCCACTCGCTTCCACTGGTGGCCCGCATTTATCTGAACCACTCTCAATGGAAGCGTTCAGCAGCCGTTGGTATGATACGGGCCGGGCTTGAGAATTCCCTGATCGGCGGCCCGTATCACCTTTTGGCACGTTGCCGGCGATGTGCTGTCGGGTTTTTAACCGAAGCGGGGTGCCTGTGGTCCGGGAGCTTTCCCGCCGGTATTGCTTTTCTCCTGCCGTCGCCCGGTCGGCTTTCCCTCTCCACCGATGAATAGACGCCGCGACAGCAGGCCGCCCTGCTTTTCGGCTTGTTCTGGGTCAGAATGCGTGGCCGGAGCATCCGATCATCGTCGTCCCGTGCGCGGGGGATGGAAATTTTCAAGGTGGATTGTGAACAAAGTTTCCCTAAAGTTGCCGAAACGCCGAGGCAAAATCACGCGCGCGGTTGATAAAGCTTGCCCGATGCCACCGCCGCCTGAATCATGACCCCGCCGCGTGCCACCGGTCGGTCGTCGACCGCAGGGAGATAGCGACGATGAAGGGCAGCTTTCGGTTCGGCATGACGTTTCGCCTTGTCGGCGGGCTCCTTGCCATGGCCGTCCTGACGGTCGCCGCCAGCACCATGGCGATGATTTCGTTCGAGAGCTTCCGCAAGACCTTCGACCAGGTGGCGTCCCAGCAGTTGGAAACGATGGTGGTCGCGGCTCAGCTGGGCCAGCAGAGCGAAACCATCATCAGCCACGCGCCCGCGCTTTTGTTGGCCGAAACCGACTGGCAGCGCATGGACGTAGCCTTTGTCGCGGCCGATCAGCAGAGCTGGCTGTCGGAACTGGTTCACCGCTTGGCCAAAACCCTGCAGGACCGCGCCTCCATCGATGCCATCGAAGCCAACAAGCTGGCGCTGGTGGAAAACATCACCGCGCTTGACCAGCAAGTGGCTCGGCGGATTCTGGCGGAAGAGGGGCTCCGGCAGGCGATCGGGCAATTCAAGACTCTGTATGACCTCATCCTGACCCGAGTCGACCAGGAAGAGAGCCGGCTGTCTGGCGCCGCCGCCGCTCCCGCCGCCGAAGCCCGGCGCGCGACGGACGGAATGCCGGTGGTGCCGGTGGTTGCGGCCAAGCCGATGTTGGCCGTGGTGGAAGATTTTGACCGTGAGATGGACTTTGTTTCCATCAACACTGTGCTGGCCATCTCGCTGCGCGACCCGGCCCGCTCGGCTGCTTTCCAGGCGGAGGCGGGGCGTCATCTCGGCCGCCTGGGCGAACTGGTCGAACAGCTTCCGGCGGGCGACTTCGGCGACACCCTGCGCGGGCACCATCAAAAGCTGACTGACCTCCTGACCGGCGCGGAGGGGCTGTTCCCCCTGCTCGGCCGGACGGCCGCTTATCGCAGCGAGTCCCAAGCCCTGATGGAGGCCAACCGCGACATCGCCGCCGTGTTGACGACCTCCGTGGGCAATCTGATGTCGGTGGTGCGATCGGATATCCTGCAGAAAAATCACTATTTCAACCAGACGCTCGCCACCCGCAGCCAACTCCTCACGCTGCTCGCGACGCTGTGCGTGCTGGGGGCGGTGGCGATCGCCGCCTACATCCACTTTTCCGTCATCCGCCGCCTTAACCATCTGCAACACTGCATCCGCGCACAGGTGGCTGGCCAGGCGGTGCCGGTTCCCATCGATGGCACCGATGAGATCGGTGAGATGGCCCGCGCGGTGGATTACTTCATCACCGAGATTCGTCGGCGCGAGCAGGCGTTGCGTGACAGTGAATCACGGTTTCGCGGCCTGATCGAAGGATCGATCCAGGGGATCATGATCCACCGCGAGTTCAAGCCGCTGTTCGCCAACGAGGCCTACGCCCGCTATTTCGGTTTCGCGTCGGCGGAGGAGGTGCTGGCGCTGGGGTCAATCGAGCCCTTCCTGATGCCGGAGGAAATGCCGCGGGCGCGGCGCAATTATGAGCGCCTGATGGCGGGCGAGAGGCGGCTTGAGGTACAGCGCGTGCGGAACCGTCGCAAGGACGGAACGCCCATCTGGCTGGACGTCTTCGATCGGGTCGTGGAGTGGATGGGCGAAAAGGTCGTTCAGGTCACCGTGGTCGATGTCACCGATCATGTCCGCGCCGAACGGGAGGCGGCGGAGAAGACCGTCCAGTTGGAAGCCGCTTTCGATGCGATGCCGTCAGGTATCTGCATGTTCGACCGCGACCTCAAGGTGGTCGTCCAGAACCAGCAGTTCCTCGATCTCTGGGGGTTTGACGGCGAGTTCTTGAAGTATGACCCGACCTTGCCGGCGTTGCTGCGCCGGGCGGTAGAGTTGAGCGACGCCAGTGGTGCCGGTGTGGATACTGAAACCATGGTCGGCTCGCTCCTGAGTTCGATCCAGGCGTCCAAGCGGATCACGTTCGAGGTCCAACTGCCGGGCAGCCGGATTTTGGAAATCCGGGGCAGCCGCCGGCCGGAGGGCGGCTTTGTCTTCACCTTCACCGACGTGACCGAACGACGGCGCGCCGAAGAGGCGCGACGCACCTCCGAAGCCCGCTTTCGCGATCTGATCGAAGGCGCCATACAGGGCATGGTGATCGCCACATACGATGGCGACATCCTCTTCGCCAACCAGTCGTTTGCCGATATTCTGGGGTACGACAGCCCGGAAGAGGTGGTGGCGCTGGGGTCGCTCCTGCCGCTGATCGGACCGGAAGATCGTCCGCGCGTCGCCGGCTTCGGGCAATCACGCAAGGCGGGGCAGCCG
>DASPMK010000471.1:0-2411 GCA_035627075.1 Azospirillaceae bacterium | reverse complement strand
GGGATAACGACCGTGGAACAGCGGGTCCATGCAGGCGCGGTTCCACACCGCGTCCCACACCACGGCGGCCTGCCGATTCGCCTCCAGCCCGCCCTCGGGCTTGCACGGCTGTACCGACAGCACGGTGCCGAGCTTCCAATCCGTGCCGCCGGCCGCACGTAACGCCTTCAGCGCCGCGCCCTGGGCCAGATTCTGGTGGTGGATGGCCTTGAGGTAGTTGTCTTTGCCGGTCAGGCCGGGGGCGTGGGTGCCGAAACCGTGGCCGAAGATGGCGACCACCGACGGCTCGTTCAGCATGGTCCAATGCTTGACCCGGTCGCCCAGCCGCCCGGCGACGACCAGGGCGTAGTCGGTGAACCAGTGGGCAATGTCGCGGTTAGCCCAGCCCCCCTTGTCCTGGAGCGCCTGCGGCAGGTCCCAGTGGTACAGACACAGCCACGGCTCGATCCCCTGGCGCAGCAGGGCGTCGACCAGCCGGTCATAGAAGTCGAGCCCCTTGGTGTTGGCCGCCCCCTGGCCGGTGGGCAGGATGCGCGGCCACGCCGTGGAAAAGCGGTACGCCTTCATCCCGGCTTGCGCCATCAGCGCCACGTCTTCCAGGTAGCGGTTGTAATGGTCGCACGCCGGATCGCCGGTTTCCCCGGTGATGATCTTGCCGGGGATGCGGCTGAAGGTGTCCCACACGCTGGGGCCGCGCCCGTCGGCGTCGGTCGCCCCCTCGATCTGGTACGAGGAGGTCGAGACCCCCCAAGTGAATCCTTCGGGAAATGTCAGGCTCATGTCGGCGGCCCTTGCTGCGGTGCGGGAAGCCAGCAGCGCGCCGGTGGCGGCCGTGGCCTTGAGAAAGCTACGACGTTTCATGACCTTATTATAGGGCCGCCTGCCCGCCCGGGGGAACCTCCCGTGCGTCGGCTGCGACAGCACGCCCTCCCCCGCCCTTGACCGCAGTGCAACAATTCTTCATTAATGCATCATCTTTTTCCGATCCATTGCGCGCCTCGCGCTTCAGGAGACCGATTATGACTGAGGCCCGTTCCGACCTGATCCTCCCCGACCTGCTGCCGACCGGCGCGACCGCGCTGGAAGCCGCCGGGCGGCTGCTGGACGCCGCCCGCCAGGGTGTCCTGACGATGGTCGGCAAAGGCGACGGCAAGATCGACGCGGACAAGCTGGAGCTGAACCAGTACGCCGCCCATGGCTATGCCTGGATGACCACCTATGTGGCGGGCCTGCGCCAGATGCTGGCGTGGGGAACGCGCCTGGAGGCCGAGGGCAAGTTCACCGAGATGGAACGCCTGATGGTCCAGCTCTGCTTCGCCGAGTACCTGGCGCAGCTGGCCGGCGGCCTGTCGATGAGCCAGGTGGAGGTGGTGCGTGTCACCGATCTGGGCGTGGCGCCCGGCGTGGTGGCCGGGTTCGCGGCCTCCCCGGCGGTGGCCACGCTGATGGCGGCCGGCGGCACGGCGGCGGTGCGTTATCGCCTGGGCGAGTTGGTGGCCGAAACCCACAGCTTCGGCGAGGTCGGCTTCCAGGACGAGACGATGGCGCTGGTCCGCGACCAGTTCCTGAAGTTCTCCGAGGACAAGGTGATCCCGTTCGCCCACGGCTGGCACGAGAAGGACGTGCTGATCCCCATCGAGATCATCGAGGAGATGGCCGAGCTGGGCGTGTTCGGCCTGACCATCCCGGAGGAATACGGCGGGCTGGGCATGGGCAAGATGGCGATGTGCGTCGTCTCCGAAGTGCTGTCGCGCGCCTACATCGGCGTCGGCTCGCTCGGCACCCGCTCGGAAATCGCCGCCGAGCTGATCCGCCTGGGCGGTACCGAGGAGCAGAAGCGGGAATGGCTGCCCAAGCTGTCCACGGGCGAAATCCTGCCGACTGCCGTGTTCACCGAGCCCAACACCGGCTCCGACCTGGGCAGCTTGCGTACCCGCGCGGTGCGCGAGGGCGACGTCTACAAGATTTACGGCAACAAGACCTGGATCACCCACGCCGCCCGTTCCGACGTGATGACCCTGCTGGCCCGCACCGATCCGAACACCACGGACTGGAAGGGCCTGTCGATGTTCATCGCGCCCAAGCCGCGCGGCACCGACGACAACCCGTTCCCGGCCGAGGGCATGACCGGCGGCGAGATCAAGGTCCTGGGCTATCGCGGCATGAAGGAGTACGAACTGGGCTTCGACGGCTTCGAGGTGCCGGCGGCCAACCTGCTGGGCGGCGTCGAGGGCCAGGGCTTCAAGCAGTTGATGGAAACCTTCGAGTCGGCGCGCATCCAGACGGCGGCCCGCGCCACCGGCGTGGCGCAGAACGCCCTGGAACTGGGCCTGCGATACGCGCTCGACCGCGTGCAGTTCGGCAAACCGCTGATCAAGTTCCCGCGCGTGGCGGCCAAGATCGGCTGGATG
>DASPMK010000470.1:0-4267 GCA_035627075.1 Azospirillaceae bacterium | reverse complement strand
CCGCGGCGGTTCAACGCCTTGTCGCTCTTGCCCTCGATCGTCATCGCTCGCCTCATCAGTCTGCCGTCACACCATCGCGAAGGCGTCTTGCTCGACGCCAAGGAACAACCGGCCGAGACGCGCCACCGGTCCATAGAACCGCGCTGCCTCGGCCTTCTCGAGATCATCGAAGAAACGGGACGCCCACGGCGCCAGGTGGCGCGCGAAGAAGCGCTTCTGGGTGGCCAGCGCCGCCGGCTCGCCGAAGGTGCCGGTGATCAGGCCGCCCATCACCTCGAACAGGGCCGCCACATGGTCCTCGGGCTCGGGCACGCCCTCGGCGCGCTCGATGCCGAGCACCGCCAGGTCGGCGCGCAGTTCGGCCAGCGGCTTCTCGTAGAGGAAGCCGGTCAGGTAGAGCGAGGCGTAGGGCATCACCTCGCCCCCCGCCATGCCGATGAAAAGATCGAAGAATTCCCGTTCCAGCGTCTCGGGAGCCGCTGCCGCGGCGGCCGCGGCCAGAGCCGCGAAGGCGTTACCGATCGGGCTGTCGTCACCCTCCAGAACGCGCAGGCGCGCCAGCGTGGCACCGTCGGGCGGGCCCGACAGCAGATGCGCGAGCAAGGCGTAGAGATGGGCCCTGAGCATGTCCTCGTCGGCGACGAGGACTTGGGCTTCGGCAGACTCCGGCAACGTTTTCTCCCGGCCGCCACAGCTGGACAGCCATGGGCAGCGCCATTCTCTTTTTGTGCCGCGCAATAAAACTGCGCGCTATTGGTATGACCACATCATTCCTCCCCGGTGAAGCGCTGTCAACTGGCAATACCGGCCGTGTCTGCCCACCAGCTATTACTTCCGTCATGGTCTAGTAATAGAGCAACAGCGCAGACCTGTGGCGTTATGTTTCAGCAGTCATTTCGAAACACGCGCGTCTTTTTCACGGCCCCGCCTGGAGCCCCGGGGTGGCGCGGGCACAGAAAAAGGCCCCGGAGCCGAGGCTCCGGGGCCAGTCTGTGATCAGCAACTATCGAGTCACGCTAGCTTAGGCCCGCCGTTCGCGACGAGACAACGCGACGAATGGTGACGGCCCGGCGCAAAGGGCCTGGGCCATCACCGTTCAGGTCGTCAATCCATCACCCTTAGATTCTGCGCCGCCAAACGGCCGTCCCCGCCTTTGGTGCGATCGAACTCGACACGCTGACCTTCGTTGAGGCTACGCAGCCCCGCCTTCTGCACACAGGTGATGTGGACGAACACGTCCTTGGCGCCATCATCCGGTTGGATGAAGCCGTAGCCCTTGGTGGTGTTGAACCACTTCACCGTTCCCATAGTCGTAGCCATTCGTCCTCTCTTCCAGCCGGCACCGCCGCTGCCGCGCCCCGGCGCCGGCCGTCGTTCGACATCCTTTACAGATGCTGCCGCCCCCTGGGACGCAGCCCCCTCGATTTGAGGTCCGTGCCGGGAACCGGCAAGGCGACATTTCCTTTGGGGATAGCCGGCCGCAAGGCCGCACGAATCTGCGCTTTCCAACGTAACCCGCTGCGGCTTTGGCATCTTGGAATGGCCGCGGCACGCGCGGTCCGCGACGCGCCTATCCCATCAGTATTGTAAGGAGCATTTGACACACACCGGTGAACGTAGCGCGCAACTCCGTGATTGCCGCGCTGGCATGGCACTTGCTGTGCAGGTACGGCCTCTGTCCTCGGAGGCGGTGCAACCACGAGGAGCGCATTATGCGTAGAATTGGGATGTTCGCCGGCGCCCTTGCCATGGCCATGCTGGCAACCTCGGCACAGGCGAAAGTGATGAATGGCAGCTTCGAGGATACGGATCTCGACGGTTGGCAACGCAAACCCGGCGGCTTGGTCAGTGCGGTCAGCAGCTACGACGGTATCACCCCATACAGTGGCGACTACATGGCCAAGCTGGTCGCCGGGGCGCATGACGTCTACACGACCATCAAGCAGACCGTCTATCTGGCGGCCGGACAGACCGTCTACGGCTGGGCCTATTTCGTCGCCGAGGACCAGAGCCACAACGATCAGGCCTATGGCCAGATCACCTTCGTGAAGACCGGCGCCAACGCCACTTGGACGACCGATGTCGCCAGCAACGTCTCGGGCTGGCATCAGTTCAAGTTCACCGCGCCGGGCAGCGGCAACTACGCCATCCAGGCGGGCGTGGTGAACCGCGGCAATTCCGACGGCGACAGCGTGCTGCTGATCGACGCGGTCGGCATCAAGGGAGTCCCCGAACCGGCCAGCCTGGCCTTGTTGGGCCTCGGCCTGGTTGGCCTGGGCGCCGTCCGCCGCCGCAAGGCCTGACAGCGCCGGACGGGAGGGGCCGCCCCCGCCCCTCCCGTTTTCCCTCTGGATGGCGACCTCCACGGCCGCCCCGAATCCGATCCGACCCCTCATCCCGATCTGACACCCAATCCAGCCCCCCCGACTCGGCCAGACGGCTGTGTAAGAGCGGCCTTACACACCTTCCACCTATCACCACAACTATTTGAAAGTAATAGACACATGACCAGGCATGCTAAATGCATAGGACGTTGGCGTGGCCCGATCCATACGCGAGAAACAACATGCTAAAGCAAGCTATGTTAGGCATATTCGCCTCCGCACTGGCCGCTACCACCACCCAAGCCGCGGTCGTGAACGGCAGCTTCGAAACCGGGGATCTCACCGGCTGGACCCCAGCACACCTCTCAGGCATCGATGTTTACACAGGAGGAGGCAATTTCGACCTCCATCCCCATCACGGCGACTACTTTGCGATGCTGGAAGGGGTGCGTGAGAACAATTACACGTCGCTTATGCAGAGCGTGTACTTGAAGGCCGGTCAAACCCTGTACGGCTGGGCGATGTTCCTGGCACGGGACGAACTGCCACAAAACGACAATGCCTACGCCAAAATTCAGCTACAGAATAGCGTGGCCGGCATCACCTGGACCGTCGACGTGATGTCTGTCGGCGATTATGGCAGGACTGACTGGACCAAGTTCGAATACGAAGCATTGGTGGACGGCTGGTACGACATCAGCGTGGGGGTCGCCAATATTGGCGACGGAGATGAAGCCTACGCCAGCGCAATCTTGCTCGACCACGTCGGCATCAAGGGCGTTCCCGAACCGGCCAGCATGGCCCTGTTGGGCCTCGGCCTCCTCGGTCTGGGTGCCGTCCGCCGCCACAAGGCCTGACAGCGCCGAGGGGAGGGGCCGCCCTCGCCCCTCCTCTTTCCTAGGCTGATCAGATGGGCTCAGGCGCGGCGATACACGCCGGCGGGGGTGACCACGAAATCCACCCGATCCTCGACCAGCGCCCGCAGGCATTCGGCGGGGCTGTTGACGATCGGCTCCTCATGCACGTTGAAGCTGGTGTTCACCAGCACCGGCAGGCCGGTGGCGGCGCCGAAGCCGGTGAGGATGTCGTGATAGAGCGGATTGTCGGCCCGGCGCACCAGCTGCGGCCGCGCCGTGCCGTCGACATGGACCACCGCCGGAATGCGTGCCCGCCATTCCTCTTTCACGCCGCAGGTGACGGTCATGAACCGCGCCGCGTAGCGGCTGGCCGGCGGCAGGTCGAACACGGCGTCGGCGTCCTCGGCCCGCACCACCGGGGCGAAGGGCATGAACTCGGTGCGCGTGAGTCGCTTGTTCAGCGAATCGTTGATCTCGCGCACCGCCGGCGAGGCAAGGATGGTGCGCGCGCCCAGGGCACGCGGCCCGAACTCCATGCGCCCGGTATAGATCGCCCCTGCCTGGCCCGCCGCCAGCAGTTCCACGGCGGTGGCGACCGGATCGCCGTCGAGCCGCACCACGCCGGGATGCCCGCCCAGCAACGCGTCGGCTTGAGCGCCGAAATCGCGACCGAGATAAACATCGTCGAGGCGGTAGCGTCGGCCCAGCCAATGCTCGAGCCCGTCCTGCCGCAGCAGCCAGTCGAGCGCGCCGCCGACCGGCAGACCCTCGTCACCCATGGCCGGGAACACGAAGACCTCGTCCACCGGCAGCGATTCCGCCAGCAGCCGGTTGAGCCGCACATTGGCGAACACCCCGCCCGACAGGCCGAGGCGCCGCACCGGGTGGCGCGCCAGCAGCCGCTCGACCGAGCCCAGCACGAACACTTCCAGCAGCTTCTGCACCGAGGCGGCGACGTCGGCCGGCTCGCGTCCCTCGGCGAGCCCGTGAAAGAAGTCGCGCATGGCGCCCCAGCCGGGGAAGTCCGAGTCGATCCGCCCCTGCTCGTCCACGGAGAAATGGCGGGCCATCTCGTCGTAGAGGGTG
>DASPMK010000469.1:0-3281 GCA_035627075.1 Azospirillaceae bacterium | reverse complement strand
ATGGGGGCGTGCGCTGGCGCCGCAAGGACCTCGCCGCCCGGATCGAGCGGCGGTTCGGGGTGGTGCTGGCCGAGCGCAGCGTCGGCAAGCTGCTGCGGCGCCTGGGTTTTTGCCGTCTGTCGGTGCGCCCCCAGCATCCTGAGCAGGACGAACAAGCCTTGGAGGGGCATAAAAAAACTTCGCCCACCTGGTCGCCGCCGCCCTCCCGGACACCGCCCGAGGCCAGCCGCTCGAACTCTGGTGGCAGGACGAGGCGCGGGTCGGGCAGAAGGGCACCCTGACCCGGGCGGGGGCCGACAAAGGCAGCCGGCCGCGCGCGCCCCGCGATCAACGCTACGCCTGGGCCTCTCTGTTCGGCGCGGTCTGCCCAGCCCGCGGGATCGGAGCCGCCCTGGTCTTGCCGCGCGTCAACGTCAGCGCCATGAACCAACATCTGGCCGAGATCAGCCGGCAGGTGGCCCTGGGGCATCACGCGGTGCTGATCCTGGACGGCGCCGGCTGGCACCAACCGGGCGACAAGCTGAAGAGTCCCGGCAACATCAGTCTGTTGCACCTGCCGCCCTATTGCCCGGAACTCAATCCCGTCGAAAACATCTGGCAGTTCCTGCGCCAGAATTACCTGAGCCACCGGGTCTTCAAGTCCTACGCCGCCATCGTCGAGGCCTGCTGCACCGCCTGGAACGCCTTGGCCAACTCCCCGGCCCTGATCCGCTCCATCGCCTCAAGGCCATGGGCGAAGGTCAGTGTTTAGGGCCGTTGGTATCATTCATGCAAGAAGTTGGTTGTGCACCCTAATACTTGAGAGTTAACACTAATGGAACTTATTCGTTCCTAAATCGTTGGCCGATTGTCGGTCACGTTTCTGTTAGCTTTGCCTCCAACAGCAAGCAGGGAAGGCAACGTCCTACCCCCTATTTCGGGTGCGGCAACGTGAACTGAGCAGTCTGGCGGATGCCTTTCAGACGCCTTTCCTACCCTCCTTGAATAAAGCTGAACATCCAGCGGTCGCCATGCCGACGGTATGCCGTGGCTTGGCTTCCGTGCCTACGTACAACGAATTTCGCTCACCAGGAGTAGCTATGGGACTTGTGAAGAAGGGCGATCTTTCCCCTCGTCGGGATGGTCCGTCCGCCATGTTCACGGAGGCGCCGCTTCGCTCACCTCGCACCAACGGCGGTGATACCCAGCGGCGGCCGGGGCGTGGTATCGCAGGCCGGCAGCAAAAGGCGGCGGAGCGCATCGCGTCGGCCACCGCGCAACTGGCCAGCGGCATCACTGAGGCCAGCTCAGCGGCGGAGGAACTGAAGCGGGCGATGGAGATGATCGCCGCCGGCGCCGAGGAGGCCGCCAGCGTATCGGAAGAGTCCCAACGTGCCGTCGCTTTGATTGCCGCGCGTATTCGCATTTCCCGCGAAAACGCCGAGACGGCCGGTCGCAAATGCACAGCCCTGCAGAACCTGATCGCCGGGGTCAGCGCTCAGATCGGAAGCAGCGTTGCCAATATCGGCACCACCGCGCAGCGCCAGATTGCCTCGGTTGTCAAGGTTGCGGAACTGGAGCGGCAGGCCAGCAACATCAGCGAAATCGTGAAGGCGGTCGGGAGAATTGCTGATCAGATCAACCTGCTGGCCCTCAACGCCGCCATTGAAGCGGCGCGGGCTGGCCAGCACGGCAAAGGATTCGCCGTCGTCGCCGACGAGGTCCGCACGCTGGCCGAAACCTCGGAGAAGAGTGCCCACGACATCGAAGGGCTGATCGGCCAGATTCAGCACGATGTTCAGGATATAGCCGAGGGTATCAACGGCTGTGCCCGAGCCGCTCGCGACGAGGTCGAAAAGGGCCGTGCCATCACCGAACAGCTTGACCGTATCCGTCGCGACATAGGCGAGATGGTGCGGAGTGCCGAGGAAATTGTCGCCGTCGCCGTGGAATCCGATCTGGCGGCACGCGATGTCCAGAAGGGTTCGGAGTCCATCGCCGCCGCCGCCGAGGAGCAGTCGGGTGCCTCCCAGGAAACCTTGAAGACAGTCCAGCAGCAGGCTGTGGCGCTCGTCCAGAGCGAAAAGGCGGCCGCCGAACTGGCGGAAATCGCCGATCATCTCAGGAACGCCGCGGACGGTGGGAACAATGCGGACGACATTGCGGCCGCCGCCGAGGAACTGTCGTCCGCGGTCGAGGAAATCAACCGATCGGCCAGCGAGGTCCTGACCGCGCTCGACCATATTCACCGCGGCGCCCAGCAGCAGGCCGCCGCCACCCAGCAGTCGGCTGCCGCCATCACCCAGATAGACCAAGGTGCCCGGCTTTCCCAGGAGCGTGCCGCGTTCGCCCTGGAACGGGGCTCCGCCCTGGCCGGGCAGATCCGAGCCAACCGCGATTCCGTGGAATCCCTGATCGCCGGCGTCGCCCGCTCGGTTGAGGACAACGCCCGCCTGCGCGAGCGGATCAACGGCCTGGAACTGGTCAGCCGCCGCATTGACAAGATCGTGGACGCCATCACCGTCGTGGCCATCCAAACCAACATGCTGGCGGTCAGCGGCGCTATCGAGGCCGCGCGCGCCGGCGAGTTCGGGAAAGGCTTCATGGTGGTCAGCACCGATATCCGCAATCTTGCCCGCGACAGCGCCGAGAACGCCGACCGCATTAAGGATTTGGTCAAGGCGATCCAGGACCAGATCCTTGCCGTGCGCCGTGACTTGGAGGAGGTCGCGACCGCAGCATTCGTCGAGGTGGAGCGAAACAAGGCCACTTCCGGCAACCTCCAACTCATGCAGGACGACATGGCCCTGATATTGAGCGGCTCCGAGGAGATCCAGAAGAGCGCCCAAGAGATCACTGCCGCCCTGATCCAAGCCCGCAGCGGCAGCGAGCAACTCGCCACCACTGCGACCCAGGCCAGCCAAGCCTCCGTCCAGGCGGCTCAGGCGGCGCGCGAACAGACCCAAGGTGCCGAGGATCTTGCGGCGGCGGTCGAGGAGATTGCCTCGCTGGCCGACGAGATGCTGCACACTTGAACGACGGGGGATCGGGAGTGAACGCGACATCGAGCGTGTGGGCCCAAAGCAGCCCTGAACCGACGGCCGCCGGCGACCTCCGGCTCGTCAGCTTCATGGTGGCCGGTGCCGAATATGCCATGCCGGTCGAGCGGGTACGCGAGATCGTGCAGATGCCGGAGCGGGTCGGCACCGTGCCGGGCGCCGATACCGATGTGGTCGGCATGATGACCCTGCGCCGGCAGGTCCTGCCGATGGTGTGCCTGCGCCGGGCTTTCGGATTGGCGG
>DASPMK010000468.1:0-5654 GCA_035627075.1 Azospirillaceae bacterium | reverse complement strand
TCAAGGTCTTCCCACGTGAGCCGCTCTCGGGCGGGCGGCTGGACAAGGCCCTCATGGCGATCTGGTTGGGTTGTGCCATGCCGGCATGCAATGGCGCACCATCGGGCAGCCGGTCGGCCTTCCCTTCGCGCCGCTCTGCTCCTGCTTTGCCCGCTGGGAGCGCCTGGGGCTGTGGCGGGGGCTGCTTGGGCGACCCGTCGTATCAGGGCGACAAGCTGAAAGCCGCCGGCCAGGAGATGGGCATCACCATCGCAACCAAGGTCTGCGGCGCCAAGGGTGGTTTATCCCGACCGAAATCCGCAACCAAGGCATGATACGGGCGGCGTTTGAACACTTCCATGATTTGCCGCCCGTATCCCCCTTCCGCACATTGCTCCGCACTGTGCTGTCGGGTTTGAACCAAAGGCGGGTGATGGAAGCCATCAACCGCCTTTGGTATGACACCTGCAAACAGGTTCTAAGCCCCTTATTCCCACTCGATCGTTCCCGGTGGCTTCGAGGTGATGTCGTAGGTGACGCGGTTGATGCCGCGCACCTCGTTGATCAGCCGCGTCGCCACGCGGCTGAGGAAGTCGTGCGGGAAGGGGTAGTAGTCGGCGGTCATGCCGTCGGTCGAGGTGACGGCGCGCAACGCGCAGGCGTAATCGTAGGTGCGGCCGTCGCCCATCACCCCCACCGTACGCACCGGCAGCAGCACGGCGAACGCCTGCCAGATGGCGTCGTAAAGGCCGGCGTTGCGGATTTCCTCCAGATAGACGGTGTCGGCCTTGCGCAGGATCGCCAGTTTTTCCGGCGTGATTTCGCCCGGGATGCGGATGGCGAGGCCGGGGCCGGGGAACGGGTGGCGGCCGATGAAGCTGTCCGGCAGGCCCAGCTCACGACCCAGTGCCCGGACCTCGTCCTTGAACAGTTCGCGCAACGGCTCGACCAGCTTGAGCTTCATGCGATCCGGCAGACCGCCGACGTTGTGGTGCGACTTGATGGTCACCGACGGGCCGCCGGTGAACGACACGCTTTCAATCACGTCGGGATACAGCGTGCCTTGGGCCAGGAAATCGGCGCCGCCGACCTTGTGCGACTCCTCGTCGAACACGTCGATGAAGGTGGCACCGATAATCTTGCGCTTCTGCTCCGGATCGCTGACGCCAGCCAACTTGCCCAGGAACAGGTTGGCGGCATCGCGGTGGACCAGCGGGATATTATAGTGGTCGCGGAACAGCGTTACCACCTCTTCCGCCTCGCCGGCCCGCATCATGCCGGTATCGACGAAAATGCAGGTAAGCTGGTCGCCGATGGCCTCGTGGATCAGCACGGCGGCCACTGAGGAGTCCACACCGCCCGACAGGCCGCAGATCACCTTGGACTTGCCAACCTGCGCGCGGATTTTGGCGATTTCCTGCTCGCGGAAGGCGGCCATGGTCCAACTGCCCGAGCAGCCGCAGACATGGTGGGTGAAGTTCTTCAGGAGTTGCGCACCATGCGGGGTGTGGACCACCTCCAGGTGGAACTGCACGGCGTAGAACCGGCGCTGGTCATCGGCGATGGCGGCGAACGGCGCACCGTCGCTGACCGCCACGACGCGGAAGCCCTCGGGCAAGGCCACGACGCGGTCACCATGGCTCATCCACACCTGCTCACGCGCACCCACCTCCCACACGCCGTCGAACAGGGCGCAGGAGTCCTTGACCTCGACGAAGGCGCGACCGAACTCGCGGTGGTCGGAGCCGGCCACGGCGCCGCCCAACTGGTGGCACATGGTCTGCTCGCCGTAGCAGATTCCCAGCACCGGCACGCCCAGCGAAAACACCACGTCGGGCGCGCGCGGCGCGTTGGGATCGGTGACCGAGCAGGGGCTGCCGGAGAGAATGATGCCCTTGGCGTCGTACGCCCGGATTTTCTCCTCAGCCATGCTGAAGGGATGGATTTCGCAGTAGACGCCGCTTTCGCGGACACGGCGGGCGATGAGCTGGGTCACCTGCGACCCGAAGTCGAGAATAAGGATGCGGTCGGCGGACATATCGGTTCAGGTCCTAAGGGGGACGGCGTCCCCTTAGCTACCGCACTTGAGGGTCCACCGACAAGCGCGCCAAGGGTGCCAGATCCTTCCAGCCGTACGCAAACTCGACCAGATCGGCTCCGGCAAAGCGGATGGGCTGCTCGGCAAGCGGCATGCCACCCAGCCGCTGATAGAACCAGCGGCTGGGATTGCTCTTGAGAACCCATACCACGGCGGAGTTGATGCCCACGGCGCGCAGGTCATCGGCCATGGTGGCCATCAACTGGCGGCCGGTTCCCTGACCTTGCGCGAAATCCTGGAGATAAAGGGCGTAGAACTCGCCGCCGAACCCCTCCAGCTTGGTGCGCTGGATGCCGCAGGTGGCGAAACCGATGATACCCCAGGCAGGGTCCTCGGCGATGAAGGTTCGGTTGGTGCCCCACGCCCCGGTCAGCGCATGCCGCCAGCGCAGGAGGGAGGCGCGCTCCGACAGGCTTACGAGATAGTCGTCCGGCACCATACCGGGATAGGTCGTCCGCCAGCTATCAACGTGGACGTGGGCGATGCCCTCGGCGTCGGCGGTACGGGCCGGTCGAATGATCACGCTCAAGGCTGCCTCCCGGACGGGAACCGGGGCAAATCTCTCCAGCCGTAGGAGACTTCCGTCACCTCGGTCCCGTCGAAGTTCAGCGGCCGCTCTGCTACGGGTTGGCCGCCCAGACCCTGGTAGAAGCGCCGAGCCCGGCGGTTATCGCGCAGCACCCACACCGAAGCCGCCGCCATGCCCTGATCGAGCATGGCCCGCGCCATGGTGCCCATCAGACGACTCCCGAGCCCTCTGCCTTGCGCCGCGCGCACGAGATAGATGGCATGGAATTCGCCCTGGTAGTCCCGCAACCCCACCCGCTCGGGGCCACAGACCCCGAAGCCGACGATGGTGCCGGTTCCGTCTTCACCCACAAAGACCCTGGTGCGCGGCTCGGGAATTTCCAGCACCCGCCGCCAGAACAGGGTCCGGTTTTCCACGGACAATTTCGCCAGCGTCACAGCCGGCACGATGCCGGGATAGGTCTGGCGCCACGCCAGAACGTGAGTGTGCGCGATCGACCCGGCATCGCCGGAAACGGCGTGTCGGACGCGCCATGCCGTCACGTCGCCGTCCGCTCCAGCACCGCCGCGAAGAAGCCATCGGTATCGTGACGCGCCGGGGTGAGGCGCAGATAGGGCCCCGGTACAGGGCACGGCCCGGACGACACCGCCGGCCACAGGTCGGGCACCGGTATCACGGTGAACTCTGGGTGGGTCGCCAGGAAGGCGTCGACCTGCCGTTCGTTTTCTACCGGCAGCATCGAACAGGTGGCGTAGATCAGCCGGCCGCCCGGTTTCACCAGCCTCTGGGCGCTGTCGAGGATCGCCGCCTGAAGCTTCACCAGTTCCTCCAGCCCCGGCCCCAATTGCCGCCAACGGGAGTCCGGGTTGCGCCGCCATGTGCCGGTGCCGGTGCAAGGCGCGTCGCACAGCACGCGGTCGAAGCGCAGCTTGTGGCGCTTGATCCAGGGGTCGCGCTCGGTGGATAGCGGACGGGTTTCGATGTTGTGGAGGCCGGCGCGGCGGAACCGCTCGGTGGCGCGTTTCAGCCGCTTTTCCAGCACGTCGCAGGCCACCACGCGGCCCTTGTTCTCCATGCTGGCTGCCAAAGCCAGGGTCTTGCCACCGGCGCCGGCGCAGAAATCCACCACTTGCTGGCCCGGCCGGGTGTCGGCCACCAGCGCCACCAGTTGCGAACCTTCATCCTGGATTTCAACCAACCCGTCGCGGAACACCGTCAATGACGCCAGCGGTGGGCGGCCCTGCACACGCAGGCCGAGCGGCGACCACTGCGTCGGCTCGGCACTCACGCCTTCGGCCAGGAGACGCTCGCGGGCAGTGTCGCGGTCGGCCTTGATCGGGTTGACGCGCAAATCGAGCGGGGCCGGCTCCAGCAGCGCCAGCATTTCCGGTAGGAAACGGTCACCCAGCGCCTCGCGCAGGGGGCCTACCGCCCAGGCCGGGCACTCCGCCCGCACCATGTTGGACATGTCCGGATGGTCGAGCGTGTGGGTCTCCAGCGCCTTGGCCATCTTGGCCTCGGCCGGCGACAGGGGCGCGGGCGAGAACTTGGCGCCGCTGAACACCGCGGCCACCGAAGACGACTCCCGGCTTTCGGCCAGGATGGCGTTGGCGATCACCAGGGGACGGGGGCTGACCACATGCCCCACCCGCCCCAGCCACCAGCGCAGCCGGGCGTAGCGGCGCATCACGGCGTACGCCAATTCCGCCACGGCGTTGCGGTCCTTGGCGCCGATGTAACGGCGCGCACGGAAATATGCGCTGATCACCGCGTCGGCCGGACGCGGGGTGGCCTCGATCTCGGCCAGGAGGTCAATTGCCGCCTGAAGGCGGGCACCGGGAGTCATTGCTTCAACACCTTGAATACGCGCGGGCTCGCACACTGCCACGCCGAACCACTCTAGGCCAAGGGGGTGCCGCCGAGAGCCCGGAGCATTTGTCCCACTCATCCCAGCCAAAAGTTGTTGACCCCCAAGAATCTCCCAAGCTTAATGATATCGATAGGGGTAATTCTGAGCCAAAAAAGGGGAGGCTCAGCATGGTGGGCTGTGCCCGGACCGAAGACAAGCGGTCCATTATCAAAACCTTCGTCCTGGCACTGGCAATGATGGTTGCCGGTTGTGTCACCAATCAGCCGATGGATAATCGGGCATCAGTGGCGGGATCGCGCTCGGACCCACGTCCCGAATTCCTGCATTTGGCGGGATGGAGCGAGGACAACCACGCCGACGCTATTCCGGCATTGCTAAAGACTTGCAAGCGGCTGGCCAACGGCGACGCATCGCGTGGCGCCGGTTCGCCCGCCGACTGGAAAGAGGCGTGCATCGCCGCCCGCACAGTACCGCAGGGCGACGCCGAGGCGGCCCGGCGCTATTTCGAGACGTGGTTCACCCCCGTCACCCTATCGGGCACCGGCGACCAGCCGGGGCTGTTCACGGGGTATTACGAAGTGACGCTGAACGGTTCGTGGAAGCGCACTCCGCGTTTCAACGTACCGTTGTACAGGATGCCGTCGGGCAAGCTCGCCCGCCGCCTGCCGGAGCGCTCGAAGATCGAAAACGGCGCGCTGAATGGCAAGGGGCTGGAACTGATGTGGGTCGATGATCCCATCGATGCCTTCTTCCTGGAAATTCAGGGATCGGGCCGAGTGCGGATGGAGGATGGCTCGGTGGTGTCGCTCGGCTATGCCGGGCAGAACGGCAAGTCCTACTACCCAATCGGCAAGTACCTGATCGTCAAGGGCTACTCGACGTCGGAGGAGATTTCCATGGGCGTCATCCGGCGCTGGCTGAAGGAGAACCCGACCGAGGCCCGCAAGGTGATGAACCTCAACAGGAGTTATGTCTTCTTCAAGCTGCGTCCGCTGGAAGACGGCCCGCGTGGCGCCGCCAACGCGCCGCTAACGCCGGGCCGCAGCATGGCCGTGGACCCCAAGCATGTGCCGCTGGGCACGCCGCTGTGGCTCGACGTGGAGAACGCGCCGGTGCCGGGCGGTAAAATCCGCCGCGTGGTGGTGGCCCAGGACGTCGGGGGCGCCATCAAGGGCGGC
>DASPMK010000467.1:0-6807 GCA_035627075.1 Azospirillaceae bacterium | reverse complement strand
AGGACCTGCTGCATGTGCGCGCCATTGCCGCCGCTTGGGCCCAAGCCGAGGCGGCACCCGACGAACTGGCCGCGTTCCAGGACATCCTGGCCATGGTCGCGGCCTATGAGACTGCGCTCGACGGCCTTCAGGCCAAAAAGGGCGGCGAGGAGGTTTCCGCCGCCGATCTGGAAACGGCGCTGAAAATCGATGATCGCGCCGCCATCGCGGCCCTGAGCAAGCTCGGCGGCATCCTGCGGATCGATCAGCAGCAGGCCGGCCACCGCGTCGATGACGCCTTCGCCGACATGAAGGCTTCCATCTTCAGCGCGCTGGTGGTCAACACCTTGCTGCTGCTGGTGCTGGCGGTGTTCTTCTATTGGTTCACCCGCTGGCGCATCGTCCACACCCTGCATCTGCTCGACCGCACCATGGCGCGGCTGGCCCAGGGCGATCATGCGGTGAACGTGCCGTTGCTGGACAAGCGCGACGAGTTGGGCGACATGGCCCGCGCGGTGGAGGTGTTCAAGCGCAACGCCATCCAAAACGATCAGCTCAACGCCGAGAAGCAGGCCGACCAGAAGCGGCAGGCCGAGCGCGCGGCATTGCGCGAGAAGATCACGCTGGTCTTCGGCACCGACGTCGACGGCGTGCTGCACGCCTTGGCCGCGGCTTCGGGGAAAATGACGGAGACGGCCCAGGCCATGGCCGCCACGGCGGAACAGACGGCGACACAAGCCGCGCGCGCCATGAGCGCCGCCCAAAGCGGCGCCCACAATGTCGAGACGGTGGCCTCCGCCGCCACGGAACTGGCCGGCTCCATCGCCGAGATCGGCCGGCAGGTGGACCAGTCGGCCCACATCGCCGAAACCGCCGTGATCCAGGCCCATGAAGTGAACGACCGGGTGCGCGGCTTGGCCGAGGTGTCGGCCCGCATCGGCGAGGTGACCGACGTCATCTCCAAGATCGCCGAACAGACCAATCTGCTGGCGCTCAACGCCTCCATCGAGGCCACCCGCGCCGGCAATGCCGGCAAGGGCTTCCTGGTGGTGGCCAACGCCGTCAAGAATCTCGCCCGCCAGACCACCACCGCCACGGAGGACATCCGCGGCCAGGTCGAGGCCATCCAGAAGGCCACCGGCGACACCGTGGACGCCATTCAGGGCATCGGCACCACCATCACCGACATCAGTTCCATCACCGCCGCCATCGCGGCGGCCGTGGAGGAGCAGGGTGCCGCCACCGACGAGATCGCCCGCAACGCCCTGGGGGCGGCGGAGATGACCAAGGAGGTCACCGCCAACGTTTCCGGCGTTTCCGAGGCCGCGCATTCCACCGGCATCTATGCCCATGAGGTGCTGGAGGCGGCGGAGGATCTGTCGGGTCAGGCGGACAAGCTGGGCGGCGACGTCTCCGGCTTCCTCACCCAGGTCAACTCGATATGACCGGCCAGCCCGACCTTCCCGACACCCAGATGGAAAGCCTCCGTGGCGCCTATGTCTATGAGACGCCGGTGCGGCTGTGGCACTGGATCAACGCACTGAGCGTGGTGGTGCTGTCCATCACCGGCTACCTTATCGGCGTACCGCTGCCCACCACCACCGGCGATGCATCGGAATGGTACGTGATGGGCTGGATGCGCTTTTTCCATTACGTGTCGGCCTATGTCTTCACCATCGGCCTGATCGTCCGGGTTTGGTGGGCCGCCGTCGGCAACCGCTACGCCCGGCAGATGTTCTACTTGCCGATCTGGCGGCGTTCCTGGGTATCGGAACTCCTGTACCAGTTGCGCTGGATGCTGTTTGCCGAGCGGCGGTCGATGCTCTATCTCGGCCACAACCCGCTGGCCAACGCCATGATGTTCACGCTGTTCCTCATCCCCAGCGTCATCGTCACCATCACCGGCTTTGCCATGTACGCCGAGGCGTCGGGCCACGAAAGCTGGCAATACGCGGCGTTCGCATGGTTCATCGACCTGTGGGTCAACACCCAGGACCTGCACACCATCCACCGCCTGGCGATGTGGGTGATCGTCCTGTTCGCCATCGCCCATATCTATACGGCGGTGCGCGAGGACATCATGTCGGGCCAGAGCATGATTTCCACCATGGTCAACGGCGAGCGGCTGTTCAAAGGCCGCGGCGTCATCAAGCGTTAGGCGTACCGCATGGAAACCTTCTACGAGGCGATGCGCCGGCGTGGCGTCTCCCGTCGCCGCTTCCTTAAGTTCTGCACCATGACGGCGGCGTCGCTGGGTCTGCCCCCGGCCATGGTGCCCGAGGTCGCGCGGGCGCTGGAAACCAAGCCGCGCATCCCGGTGCTGTGGCTGCACGGTCTGGAATGCACCTGCTGCTCGGAATCCTTCATCCGCTCGGCCCACCCGCTGGCCACCGATGTGGTGCTGTCGATGATCTCGCTCGACTACCACAACACATTGATGGCGGCGGCCGGTCACCAAGCCGAGGAAATCATCGCGGAGATCACCACCAACCACAAGGGCCGCTACATCGTCGCGGTGGAAGGCAACCCGCCGCTGGGGGACGACGGCGTCTACTGCATCGTCGGCGGCAAGCCGTTCCTGCATCAGCTTCAGGAGGCTTGCCGCGACGCCATGGCGGTGATCGCCTGGGGCACCTGCGCCTCGTGGGGCTGCGTCCAGGCCGCCCGCCCGAATCCGACCCAGGCCGTCCCCGTGCATGAGGTCATCCGCGACAAGCCGGTGATCAAGGTGCCGGGCTGCCCGCCGATCGCCGAGGTGATGACCGGCGTGCTGTCCTACATCCTGACCTTCGGCACCCTGCCCGAGCTGGATCGCCAGGGTCGGCCGAAGATGTTCTACAGCCAGCGCGTCCACGACAAATGCTACCGCCGCGCCCACTTCGACGCCGGCCAGTTCGTCGAGCGCTGGGACGACGACGGCGCCCGCATGGGCTATTGCCTGTATAAGATGGGCTGCCGGGGGCCGACCACCTACAACGCCTGCTCGGCCACCGAATGGAACGACGGGCTGTCGTTTCCCATCAAGTCCGGCCATGGCTGCCTCGGCTGTTCGGAAAAGGACTTCTGGGATCGCGGGCCGTTCTACAACCGGCTGACCGATATCGACCAGTTTGGTATCGAGAAGAACGCCGACGAAATCGGCGCCGTGGCCGCCGTCGCCGCCGGGGCGGCTGTCGCCGGCCACGCGCTGGTCAGCGCCGGGCAGCGGCTTTTGCAAAAGCGGGGATCGGATGACGATAACGCGTAAGGCCGCTTGCCAGCCGCTTTCCCCCGCCCTCCCCGCCTGACGGACCCCCCATGCCCACCACCACGCCCAACGGCTTCCCTCTCGATGCTTCCGGCCGCCGCATCGTCGTCGACCCCATCACCCGGATCGAGGGCCACCTGCGCATCGAGGTCAACGTCGACGAGCAAAACGTCATCCGCAACGCCGCCTCGGTGGGGGCGCTGTGGCGCGGGATCGAAGTGATCCTGAAGGGCCGCGACCCGCGCGACGCCTGGGCCTTCGTCCAGCGCATCTGCGGCGTGTGCACCGGCGTCCACGCCCTGGCATCGGTGCGCGCCATCGAGAACGCGCTGTCGATCCGCATCCCGGAGAACGCCAACACCGTCCGCAACATCATGCATCTGGCTCTGACGGTGCATGACCATCTCGTCCACTTCTATCACCTGCACGCGCTGGACTGGGTGGATGTGCTGTCGGCGCTCCAGGCCGACCCACGCGCCACCTCGGAGCTGGCGCAAAGCCTGTCACCCTGGCCGAAAAGCTCGCCCGGCTATTTCCGTGACCTTCAGGCTAGGCTGAAGCGGTTCGTCGAATCCGGCCAGTTGGGGCCGTTCAAGAACGGCTATTGGGGGCATCCCGCTTACAGGCTGCCAGCCGAAGCCAATCTGATGGCGGTGGCGCATTACCTGGAGGCGCTCGACTTTCAAAAGGAAATCGTCAAGATCCACGCCATCTTCGGCGGGAAGAACCCGCACCCGAACTGGCTGGTGGGCGGCGTGCCCTGCACCATCAACCTGGACGGGGCCGGCGCCATCGGCGCCATCAACATGGAGCGACTGAACGTCGTCTCCACCATCATCGACCAAACCGCCCAATTCATCGATCAGGTCTACCTGCCGGATCTCACCGCCATCGCCTCCTATTACAAAGACTGGCTGCACGGCGGCGGTCTTTCGCGCAAGAACCTGATGTCGTACGGCGATCTGCCCTATCACGCCAACGACGACTCCGCCGGCAACCTGCTGCTGCCGCGCGGCGTCATCCTCAACGGCAATCTCAACGACATCCAGGACGTCAGCCTGCACGACCCCGAGCAGGTGCGCGAGCACGTCACCCACGCCTGGTACCGCTACCCCGATGGGGTGGACAGCCTGCACCCCTTCGACGGCGTAACGGAGCCGAAGTTTGAACTGGGGCCGCAGACCGTCGGTGATCGCACCAACATCGTCGCCATCGACGAGGGCGCAAAATACTCCTGGATCAAGACACCGCGCTGGCGCGGCCACGCCATGGAGGTGGGGCCGCTGGCCCGCTACGTCATCGGCTATGCCCAGGGGCGGCCCGACTTCCGCGAGCCGGTGGACCGCCTGCTGCGCACCCTGGACGTGCCGCTGGACGCCCTGTTCTCGACGCTGGGCCGTACCGCCGCGCGCGGGCTGGAGGCACAGTGGGCGGTACATCAGATGAAACGCCAGTACGAACGGCTGATTACCACGCTAAAGGCCGGTGACCGCACCATGGCCAACACCGACCACTGGGAGCCCAAGACGTGGCCCGCCGTCGCCCGGGGGGCCGGCTTCGTCGAGGCGCCGCGCGGCGCCCTGGGCCACTGGGCGGTGATCGAGGACGGCAAGATCGCCAACTACCAGTGCGTGGTTCCCACCACCTGGAACGCCGGCCCGCGCGACGGCAAGGGCAACATCGGCGCCTACGAGGCGGCGCTGCTGGGCACGCCGCTGGCCGACCCGGAACGGCCGCTGGAGATCTTACGCACCATCCACAGCTTCGATCCCTGCCTCGCCTGCGCCACCCACATCGTCGACACCGAGGGGCGGGAGTTGGTGTCGGTCAAGGTGAGCTGAGCCCCGCCATGTGCGTCGGCATTCCCATGCGCATCGTTCAAAGCCATGGCATGAGCGCGGTCACAGAGGGCCGTGGCGTGCGGCGGGAGGTATCGCTGATGTTGACCGGCGATTTGCCGGTGGGCACCCTGGTGCTGGTTCACAAGGACAGCGCCGTCCACATTCTAACGCCCGAGGACGCCGCCGCCACCAACGCCGCGCTGGACGAGGTGGAGGCGATCGTGCGGGGTATGCCTTAATACTACAGCGGGTCGTTATCGGTTTGGGTTCGGCGTTTCCAATGGGAGCGCCGCGCCCGTTGCTGATGGCGCTGGCGCCAGACGGACCAGGCCGATAACGGCCTTGGGGGTAGGATCGCGCCACCCGGCGAGACGGGCCAGCAGGCGGCGGATTTCCGGAACGATCAGCGGCAGCAGATCGGCTTTGAGATCGAGCGGCGGTTCTCCCCCCGATGGCCGCCGTTCGCACGACGGAGAGAAAGGCCAGGGCCAGCATGGCCAGGGTGATGGGACGGTGCCAGGCCGTCCAGGTCCGCACCTCGTACTGGTCCAGCCCGACCTCACCTTTGGCCGCCTCGAAGCAGGCCTCGATGCTCCAGCGCGTGCCCGCCACCCGCGCCAAGATGGCCAGCGGCGTCCCCTCGGGAGCGAAGGTCAGGTAGCAGGTTACCGTGTCCGGCTCGGCAATCGAGCGGCGTACCAGTCGTACCGGCGTGGCCCCTTGGCCCCGTCGCCGGCGCTGAGGCGGTGCCAGTCCTCAGGTGTGAAGACGGCGACGGCCCGTTCCAGTAGGGCGCAGCCCAGTTCCGGTTTGGTGGCGAAGGCAACGGCCGCGGGCACACCCGCCCCGCACCGACGTCCTCATCGCCGGCCCAGTCCTCAGGCAGATACAGCGCCCGGTGTCGGCCTTCGGCCCGCCAGAACCGGCCGCCGATCCGCTCCGTCAGCGCCTCCAAAGCCCCCGCCCAAGTAAACGCCTCGATCACCGTCGTCATCCTCGGACCCTCCGTCTGGTCCAGGATCGACAACGCGGATCGCGATTTATCTCATTCGGTTGGGACCGGCTGTAGTATTAAAGCTTGTCTGGAAACAATCACGGTCCTATCAAGACGTTGCTTCATGTCGTCAGGCGCCGGCTTGCCTTGCCTCTCCACGTGGGACGTGGATGGCCGGATCAAGTCCGGGCATAACGATGGTGTGACGTGAAGACTCTGGTACCAAGTTCAGAAAGTTCTCCCTTGTGAACTTGGTATAGGGCCGCGACCGCGGCCCTGCGCCCCCGTGGGCGCAAAGCCGAGCGGCCGGATGGCCGCGCCCGGCGTTTGATGGGTCAGAAAATTCTGACCGGCGGTCAGAACTTTCTGAAACTGGTATGATAGCGTCGAGCATCTTCTCGGACAGGCTCTTACGTTGCGATCCTACACGCAGGGCCGGATGTAGGGCCTGTTGACCTCCCACAGTTCGTCGAGGATCGCGACGGCGGCTGAGGTCGAGTTGATCACCGGGTCGATGAGCAAAGCTTGCAACGCCAGCTCCTTTGAGGCATGCACCGCCGCCTCGACGGCCAGTTGCTGCACCCCGGCCTGGACCGTCAGCAGCTTGGCGATGGCATCAGGCAGGGGACCCAAGGAAACCGGATGGATGCCGGCGGCGTCGGCGACCACCGGCACCTCGACCGCCAGATCGGCCGGCAGGTTGGGGATGACGCCCCGGTTGTGGACAAGGCCGGCTTCGATGAAGC
>DASPMK010000466.1:0-2805 GCA_035627075.1 Azospirillaceae bacterium | reverse complement strand
GCCCCTGAAGGGACTCGCCTTTGCCCTCAAACGCCGGGCGCGCGCCTCCGCGCGCTTGGCTTTCGCGCCCACGCGGGCGCGCCGCCGCGGTCACGGCGACCGACGAGCGATTGAAAAGTCATTTCAATCGCTCGTCGGTATGATACCAGTTTCAGAAAGTTCTGACCGCCGGTCAGAACTTTCCGAACCCTCAAACGCCGGGCGCGGCCATCCGCAAAACCGTGTGATACGGGCGGGTCAGTACCGCAACTGATACCACCGCATGCCGACCCATTCGTGGATGGCGTAATAGCTGCTCAACAGGCCCAGCGGGCTCGGAATGTAGGCGTCGGCCCGGGCCGAGGGCAGAACGGCGCCGAATCCGGTCGGAGCCGGGATCACCTCGAAGCCTGCGCGTTCAAAGACATAGCGGGCTCGGCGCATGTGCCAGCCGTGGGTGACCAGGGCGATGGTGCGGATATCCTGGGGATGCAGCAGGGCCGCGGCGAAGGCGGCGTTTTCGGCGGTGGTGTTCGCCTGATCCTCGGTCCAGGTGGCCGCTACGCGGTAGTCGTCCTGAAGGGTGTGGGCCATCTGGCTTGATACGGGAGGCACGATATCCCTCCAGCCGCCGCCGCCCGACACCAGGATGGGAAGCCCGGTCCTGCGGTGAAGGTGTGCGCCGTAGCGAACGCGCTCCAGCGTGATGGGGTCAACGGTGTAGCCGCCGTATTCGGGGCTGTCGCTTCGCCGGCCGGTGGAGATGATGACGATGGCCTGGGTCCGGGCAAGGTCCGTTGCCTCCGGTATCTGGCGGTGTACGCCGGCCAGCCTTTCCAGCAGCCGCGCGCCCACGACCGGCATGCTGGCGACCAGCAGGAGGGCCGCTCCGACTGCGACGACGCTTGCCGGCAGGGGCGCGCGACGGATGCTGAAAGCCGCGGCCAGCAGCATGACCAGGAAAACAGCCGTGGGCGGCAGGAGCAGGCTGCTCATGCTCTTGCGCTATCGGTTTGGCCGCACGCGCGGTGATCGGCTGTCGAGCGCCTTCCCCAACGCGCTTGCGATGAGATCGCCAATTACCCTGTAGCCTTCGGCGCGGGGATGGATTTGATCTTTGTAATACCCCTTGTTCCAGATGCCTTCGTCGCGCAGTTCCAGCAGCGTCAAATGCTCGATGCCGAGGGCTGCCAAGGCCTTTCGGGCGGGGGAGAACTTTTCTTCATAACTTCCGGCGTCGGCGAGTTCTTCGGTGGTCGGGTGGAAGACGACCAGGATCGGTCCGTTGAGGATGCCGGCGAATCTCTTCAGCTGGGCGGTCCAGGCGGCGGGCCAGTCCTCGTTGAAGGCAGGTGACGGGGCGGGCGGGGGAGGGGCGCTCAAGGAGAGCAACTCCCCGAGAGACTTGCCGAAACCGTATTTCTCAAGGGTGTAGGGCGCCAGCAGAAGCGGTTTGCTTCGGGGATTATGCAGATCGGACGCCCAGCGCGACGGCTGCCCAAAGTCCGCGCTGTTCAAGACGAAGACGGCGGCGTCGATCTTGTCGAAAATGTCCTCGTTCCGCCGGATATACTCCAATTCGTTCAGCAAGGCCCAGCTTGGGGCGGATGCTGGCCAGACCTTCACCTTTCCGCCGAAATGGGCTTCCATGACGGAGCCTATTCTCTCCGATTGCCGGATGAAGTTGCCGCCATAGACGATGCTGTCGCCGATCAGGAAGACGTTGAATCCCGGTGTCGGTTTCCAGGCGCCGGTCCCCATGCTTCTGTCGTTGAACACCCAGTCGTAGGCCCACAGATACGCCCCGGCCTGATTGGGCGAGGGGAGGTATCCGATCCCGTCATCGACATCGAAGAGCGGGTAGTCGCCGAGTTTGAGAAGGCGTGTCCCGGTTTCAGCAAGAAGAAGGGCGACGACGACGCCAAGCGCGATGGCGAGGGGGCGTTTCTTCATGGCCGATGCGGGCCGGGTTTGACGATATTGAAGAGCCGGCCCCGGGCGGAAAAGACGAAGTGTCCCTCCCGAATAGCCTGCTCGTGACGTGGAATATCCTCCGGGCTGTGGCGGTGACCGACGACGCGGGCCGGCACCCCGGCCACAATGGCGTAGGGAGGAACGTCCTTGGTCACCACCGCCCCGGCGGCGACGATGCCGCCCCGGCCGATGCGAACCCCTGTAAGCACGATACTGCCGTAGCCGATCCAGACATCATCCTCAACGGCAACCTCCTCCAGGGCAAGGCCGGGCGGATAGCCCGGATCGGTGACCGACGTGGCGAAGAGGGTGGGAACGCCGATCTGGCCGAAGAGGTGATCATGTCGTCCCACCAAGGCGACGCGATTGGCGATCATCACATGGTCGCCGATGGTCGCGTTGCATTCGATGTGGCTGTCGCGGCCGATGTAGACGTTGGTGCCGAGATTCAGGTGGTGAGGCGCCCACAGGCGGACGTTGGTGCCGACATGGAGGTGCTCGCCGTGACGCAGGAAGCGGCCCTTGCCCATCACCGCCCAGCGGGTTCGGGCCAGCCGAACCCCTCCCAGAATGGCGCTTTTCAGGGTTCGCAACATGAGGGCCTCACAGCGCCAGACAGGTGCGCAGGCCGTCCATGAAGCGGTCGACCATGTTTTCCAGGGTGTAGATGCGCGACGCCGCCAAGGCGTTCTCGGCGACCGCGCGGCCGAAGGCGGGATCGCTCAGGATGCGCAGCACCGCCTCGGCGTAGGCCTCGGGCGTGTCGTCGGTGAGAAAGCCGTTCTCGCCATCCCGCACGTAGGCGATCTCCGGGCTGTGCAGGGCGTTGCGGGTGGACACCAGCGGCAGCCC